>NZ_JAIKTU010000073.1:0-236 GCF_019753795.1 Clostridium sardiniense
TGCCCCTTATAGAATGGAATAATATAAAACTAACTGGAATAATATAAAAAGTTAAATGACTAAAATAGGGGCTTTAACACGTTTTAGTATTTATATAAACTTGAACATTTAGACTAAAGTGGTCTAGAGGTATACAATGTGTAAAGTTAGTAATACCAACGTTTAGAGAAAATACACAAAGAAATTTGCCCCTCTTTTTGCCCCTTATAGCTTTTAATAAAGGCTTTTTGCCCCTT
>NZ_JAIKTU010000074.1:0-227 GCF_019753795.1 Clostridium sardiniense
CGTCGATGTGAACTCTTGGGGGAGATCAGCCTGTTATCCCCGAGGTAGCTTTTATCCGTTGAGCGATGGCCCTCCCACGAGGTACCACCGGATCACTAAGCCCGACTTTCGTCCCTGCTCCACTTGTGGGTGTCGCAGTCAGGCTCCCTTCTGCCTTTGCACTCTACGAACGATTTCCGACCGTTCTGAGGGAACCTTTGGGCGCCTCCGTTACTTTTTAGGAGGCG
>NZ_JAIKTU010000075.1:0-226 GCF_019753795.1 Clostridium sardiniense
CTATTGTCGTCAGGAAATGACAGAGAGAAAAACGCATGCCGAAGTGGCGGAACTGGCAGACGCACAGGACTTAAAATCCTGCGGTGGTTAAACACCGTACCGGTTCGATTCCGGTCTTCGGCACCAAGTTTTTCAAAATGTAATATCGCGGGATGGAGCAGTTGGTAGCTCGTCGGGCTCATAACCCGAAGGTCGTAGGTTCAAGTCCTGCTCCCGCAACCACAAA
>NZ_JAIKTU010000076.1:0-213 GCF_019753795.1 Clostridium sardiniense
GTCTTCCTTATCTGTAGCACTTACCTCAGTCATTGGGTCAAATTTACTTCCAACCTTTATTGTTTTGTTTTCTGCTTTTATTACTGGTGCATTATTTATTTCAACCATTTTTGGATTTACTGTTACTACTCTTTTTACAGTTATTGTGTTACCATCACTATCTGTTACTGTATAAGTTACTTCATACTTTCCTGGTTTATTTGTATCTACTGA
>NZ_JAIKTU010000009.1:0-219512 GCF_019753795.1 Clostridium sardiniense
TCTTAGTATTACTAAACTTTTCTTACTCTTTTTTTAAACTTATTTTTTAACTAATCTTCTATATCCCTTTAGTCTCAATGAATAAGCTATAAATTTTTTTTATATTTTTTTGTTAAATATATTGATTTTTTTGCATATAGTAATTATAATTAGTCTTGTTTGTTTAGTAATCTTAAACTTTATGTTTAGTAACAGTGATATTTTTTAAATAGAAATGGTGGTGTGAAGAATGGAAATTGGCGATAAAATTAGAAGTCTTAGAATTGCTAAAGGGCTTACTCAAGAAGAATTAGCCAATAGATGTGAATTATCTAAAGGTTTTATTTCTCAAGTTGAAAATGATTTAACTTCCCCATCTATTGCTACTTTAGTAGATATTTTAGAAATTTTAGGAACTAATTTAACTGAATTCTTTAGTGAAAATGGTGAAGAACGAATTACTTATAAAAGTGATGATATGTTTGAGACTGAAGATGAAGACTTAAAATATAGTTTAAAATGGTTAGTACCAAGTGCTCAAAAAAATGATATGGAGCCTATTATGCTAACTTTAGAACCTGATGGTCGATACATAGAGGAAGAGCCTCATGAAGGAGAAGAATTTGGATTTGTATTAAATGGAAGCGTAATACTTCATTTAGGCGATAAAAGTTATAAGGTAAAAAAAGGTGAAAGCTTTTATTTTAAGCCTAAACTAAATCACTATCTTTCAAATCCAGGAAAGACAGTTGCAAAATTAATCTGGATAAGTACTCCCCCATCATTTTAATATGCTTTAATTTTAAATTCTAGAAAGAGGTGTTTATTATGAATGATAACATTCTAATGCTAAAAGGTATAAGTAAAAAGTATGAAGATAATGAGGTGCTTAAAACACTTAATCTTAATATAAAGAAAAATGAATTTTTAACTCTATTAGGTCCAAGTGGGTGTGGTAAAACAACTACATTAAAAATAATTGCTGGATTTGAAACAGCAGATAATGGAAAAGTTATATTTGATGATAAAGATATGGCAAGCCTTCCCTCTCATAAAAGACCTGTAAATACTGTATTCCAAAAATACGCTTTATTTCCTCATATGAACGTATATGACAATATAGCTTTTGGATTAAAAATAAAGAAAACACCTAAGGAAGAAATTAAGGAAAAAGTAACTGAAATGCTTAAACTAGTTGCACTTAGTGGCTTTGAAAAAAGAAGTATAGAATCACTAAGTGGCGGTCAACAACAAAGAGTTGCTATAGCAAGGGCTCTAGTTAATGAACCTGAAGTTTTACTTCTTGATGAACCTTTAGGTGCATTAGACTTAAAGCTTAGAAAAGAAATGCAAATTGAGCTAAAAAAAATTCAACAAAGATTAGGTATTACTTTTATATTTGTAACTCATGATCAAGAGGAAGCTCTTACTATGTCAGATACTATAGTTGTTATGAATAAAGGAGTTATTCAACAAATGGGAACTCCTCAAGATATATATAATGAACCAGCAAATGCATTTGTTGCCGACTTCATTGGTGAAAGCAATATAGTAGATGGTATAATGCACGAAGACTTTAAAACAGAGTTTTGTGGAAAAATATTTGAAAGCGTTGATAAAGGCTTCAATAAAAATGAAGCAGTTGATATAGTTGTTAGACCAGAAGATATAAAAATGGTTAAAGCGGATGATGGAATGCTTAAAGCAAAAGTTATATCTGTTATATTTAAAGGAGTTCACTATGAAATAGAAATAGAGGTTGAAAATTGTAATAAAAGATGGATTATCCATAATACTAAAGCTGCTGATATAGGCTCAATTATTGGAATAGATATATATCCAGAAGATATTCATGTAATGAAAAAGGTGACAGAAAATGAATAATAAGAAAAGAAGTTTTGCAGCTTATCCATATGTAGTATGGAGTGCTCTATTTATAGTAATTCCTTTATTAATGATTTTATTTTTCAGCTTAACAATCGATTCTGGGTCAGGTTATCAGTTTTCAACTGAAAATTTCCAAAGACTTATGAATCCACAATATATTAGAATATTTGGTCGTTCACTTTCTCTAGCTCTTATATCAACAGCTGTTTGCTTAATTATAGGTTATCCAGTAGCTTATATTGTTGCAAAAATGCCAGAGAGTAAACGTAATTTAATTATTATGCTATTTATATTACCAATGTGGATGAACTTCTTATTAAGAACATATGCTTGGTTACCTATCTTAGGTAAGAATGGTATAATAAATAACTTCTTAGGAATTTTCGGCGTAGAGCCAATTCAATTCCTTTATACAAATGGAGCTATTTTACTTGGTATGATATATAATTTCTTACCATTTATGATACTACCTATATATACAGTATTATCTAAAATAGATCAAAATTTAGTAAATGCAGCATCAGATCTTGGAGCAAATAGAAAACAAACTTTTATAAGAGTTATACTTCCACTTAGCATTCCTGGAGTAATATCAGGTATAACAATGGTATTTATGCCAGCTGTTTCAACATTCGTTATCTCAAGATTATTAGGTGGCGGAAAAGAAATGCTAATTGGTAATGTTATAGAGCAACAATTTACAACTATGAGTGACTGGCACTTTGGATCAGCACTAGCAATTATATTAATGATCTTAATATTAATATCTATGGCTTTAATGTCAAGATTTGATGGTGATCAAAACGAAGGTGGTGGTCGTTTATGGTAAGCAGATTCGAAAAATTTATAAAAAAATTCTATTTAGCTATAATTTTCATATTTTTATATGCACCAATTGTTACTTTGATGGTATTCTCCTTTAATAATTCAAAGTCAATGGGAAAATGGAATGGATTTACTTTTAAATGGTATGGAGAGCTATTTCATAATGAGTCTTTAATGGAAGCATTATATTATACTATCTTAATTGCAGTTATAGCTTCTGTTATAGCAACTATTGTAGGTACAATTACAGCTATTGGTATTCATAATATGAGAGGAAGAAAAAAATCATTATTATTGAATGTAAATAATTTACCTATAATAAATCCAGATATAGTTACTGGTGTTGCTTTAATGAGTTTATTTATATTCTTAAAATTCGATTTTGGATTTAAGACAATGTTACTAGCTCATATATCTTTTGATATTCCCTATGTAATATTATCTGTACTTCCAAAACTTAGACAACTTCCAGATAATACAATAGAAGCTGCTATGGACCTTGGTGCTACTCCTTGGTATGCAATGAGAAAGGTTATAATACCTCAAATAAAACCTGGAATATTTGCAGGGTTTTTAATGGCATTTACTATGTCAATTGATGATTTTGTAATTAGTTTCTTTACTACAGGACCTGGTGTTACAAACCTTTCAATTGAAATATATTCAATGGCAAGACGTGGTATTAAACCTGAAATTAATGCACTTTCTACATTAATGTTTGTAACAGTATTAATATTGTTATTAATAGTTAATAAAAAGAAAAAAGTAGAGGTGAACTAAATGAAAAAATTTAAACTTTTCAGCGCATTAGCCTTAAGTGCAGTGCTTGTTGTAGGACTATTCACTGGATGCGGAAATAAATCAGATAAATCTACTTCAAAGCAACTTAATATATACAATTGGGGCGATTATATAGATCCTGAATTAGTTACTAAATTTGAGGAAGACACAGGTATTAAAGTTAATTATAATACTTATGATACTAATGAAACTATGTATTCAAAAATTAAGGATGGCTCTAGTAACTATGATTTAATAATCCCATCTGATTATATGATAGAAAAAATGATTAAAGAAAATCTTTTAGATAAGATAGATTATAAGGAAATCCCAAACTATAAATATATCGGAAAAGAATTTAAGCATCTTCCTTACGATCCTAATGATGAATATTCAGTTCCATATATGTGGGGTACTATAGGTATAGTTTATAATCCTGATATAGTAAAGAAACCTGTAGATAGCTGGAATATTCTTTGGGATAAAGATTATAAAGGCCAAATTGTTATGTTTGATTCTGTTAGAGATGCTATGGCAATTGCATTAAAAAAACTTGGATACTCTATTAATTCAACAGATAAAAACCAAATAAATGAAGCAGCTGAAGCTTTAATACAAGAAAAACCTCTAGTTCAGGCTTACATGGTTGATGAAGTTAAAGATGCAATGATAAGTGGTGAAGCTGCTATTGCTCCTGTTTGGTCAGGAGATGCTCAATATATAATGAATGAAAATCCTAAAATTAAATATGTAGTTCCTAAAGAAGGTACTAATAAGTGGTTTGACTCTTTAGCTATTCCTAAAGGAGCAAAACATAAAAAGGAAGCTGAAGAATTTATAAACTTCTTATGTGACCCAGAAAATGCACTTCAAAATGTTGAATATATAGGATATCAAACTCCAAACACTAAAGCTTTCGAGATGTTACCTAAAGAAATACAAGAGCAATATCCAAGTGAAAAAGAACTTAAAAATTCTGAAGTATTTAAAGACTTAGATCATAAGACATTATTAGAATATAATGATGCATGGATTAAAGTTCGTTCTTAATCTTAAAAAGACAATCAAGATTAAATCTTGATTGTCTTTTATTTTATTTAAACCAAAGTTCTATCTCTCTATTAGCACTTTCAACTGAATCTGATGCATGTACGCAATTTTCAGTTGAATTTTTTCCATACAAGGCCCTTATTGTTCCCTCATCTGCTTTCTTAGGATTAGTTGCTCCATTTATTTTTCTAATTCTATCTATCGCATTATCTCCTTCTAATATTAATGCACATAATGGTCCTCTAGTAATATAATCTATTAACTCCTCAAAAAAAGGCTTTCCTATATGTTCTTTATAATGCTTAATTGCAAATTCCTTATTTATAGTAGTCATCTTAAGTTCAATGACCTTTAGATTTGCTTCCTCATACATAGAAATTATTTTTCCTATTATATTTTGTTCCACTCCATCTGGTTTTATAAGAACTAAACTCTTCTCCATATTACCTCCATAAATTTCCTTTTTTACTTTATTCTAAATTATATCTTATTTATTTTCAATATTTCTATTAATATTAGTAATATTTTTCCTATTTATATCTAAATAATTCACCCTATGATATAATTATTTATAATACATTATTGAAAGGATGCTGTTTATGTTTAGAGTAAAAGCCTTAATTAGTGGTCATGTTCAAGGTGTGGGATTTAGGTACTTTGTTCAAATTAATGCCTTAAAATATAACTTAACTGGATGGGTTAAAAACCTATCTAATGGAGATGTATCACTAGAAGCTCAGGGAAATAAAATAGATATTGAAAAGTTTTTAGGCATACTAAAGGATGGAAATCGATTCGCTAAAGTAAAAAATATATCTATACATGAAATTGACTTAGATCCTTTAGAAAAAAAGTTTAAAGTAACTTATTAACATAAAGGTAATATAATATAAAAGAGCTAGTCTAAATCATTATTTAAACTAGCTCTTTATTTATTTTATATCTCTAAGAAATTTATTTGTTTCATCAAATACAACTTTTCTTAAAGCAATTATTGCAATTAAGTTTGGTATAGCCATAAGACCATTTACTATATCAGCAGAAATAAATATTGTATCTAATGATATAAAAGCACCAACAGCTACTAAAGCTATATAAAGTATCTTAAATGGAATTATTGCTTTCTCACCAATTAAGTATTCTATACATTTCTCTCCATAGTAATTCCAGCCTAAAATTGTTGTAAATGCAAAGAATATAAGTCCAACATTAACTATATATTTTCCAATTAAAGCAATAGGAAAACCAACCTCAAAAGCTGCTGTTGTTAAGTTTGCACCATCAAGTGATGAAGTATACATTCCTGTAAGAACTATTACTATACCTGTCATTGTGCAAATTATTATTGTATCAAAGAAAGTACCAGTCATAGATATTAATCCTTGTCTTGCAGGTGAATTCGTTTTTGCAGCAGCCGCTGCTATTGGTGCACTTCCAAGTCCAGCTTCATTTGAAAATACCCCTCTACTTATTCCTCTTTGCATAACCATAATAATAGATACACCAGCTGCTCCTCCAAGAGCTGCCTGTGGATTAAATGCACTATCTACTATTATCTTAACAGCTGTAGGAATAGATTGTATATTAAATACTATAACGATAACTACTCCAATTATATAAAGAGCTGCCATAAATGGAACAATAGCTTCTGATACTTTAGATATTCTTTGTATTCCTCCTAAAGTTACCATTGCAACTAATATAGTAACTATAATTGCAGTTATAATTATCGGTACATTAAATCCTGTCTTTAAAGCTTCTGAAATAGATTTTACTTGTGCAAATGTTCCAATTCCAAATAGTGCAACTAGAACTCCAAATAATGCAAATATTTTGGCAAGCCATTTAACTCCCATACCATTTTGTATATAGTACATTGGCCCACCCTTTACTGCTCCATTTTCATCAAATTCTCTGTACTTTATAGCAAGAACACCTTCTGCATATTTAGTTGCCATTCCAAAAAATGCTGCAACCCACATCCAAAATAATGCTCCAGGTCCACCAGCTTTAATTGCTGTTGCAACACCAACTATATTACCAGTCCCTATGGTAGCTGAAAGAGCTGTACATAAGGCACCAAAGCTTGATACATCCCCTTTTGCTCCATTTTCTTTTTTAAATATAAATTTTAAAGCCTTAGGTAATTTTGTTATTTGTAAAAACCTAAGTTTAAATGTTAAATACACTCCAGTTCCTAATAATAAGATTAGAAGTGGTGGACCCCATACAAAAGAGTCAATACTTGTTAAAATTTTTTCCATAAAAAAATCCTCCTAAATTTAAAAATTCCGGAGGAGATTAAATAAAGCTAAGTTACTTAGCTTCAAAAAATCCCCTGTCCTTTTACCTGAGAGTTTCAGCAGAAAAATAAATTTCACCTGCCTTGCTCCTTCGGTGCTCAAAATATATATTTTGAGGCTCTCCAGAGGCTCGTCCAGTAGCGGTCCTAATACCTGAAAGATTTCCCTCTTCGGTGGATTGATATAAAATCAATCTCTCTCCCACTACCTTCATCCGAACATATTGAATTGTGATTATATTATATATATAAAATTGATGTAAATCAAGTTTTTTGTAATATTATATTCTTCTATTTTATTTTTGTTATTTTCTCTTTAATTATTTTATGTTTATTATTATAAAATTTTTAATACTCTCTCAATATAGATTTATTAATATCTTTTATCATTCTTCTGCCTTTTAAACTTACCCTCTTAAATCCACATCTAGTATAATACTTTACTAAATTTTCGTTATTAGCTATAAGAGATACATACGAGTATCCATACGCTCTAGCTCTCTCTTCGGTATCCTTTAATAATAATTGACTATAATTTTTTCCTCTGTAATTTTTATCTATAATAATATTTGATAAATAATACTCATTTTTCTTGCACTCATCATAAAATATATATTCAATCCATCCACATATAAATTTAACCTTATCTTTTATATTTTCTTGCATTTTTATTAAGTATCTATCCCCTTTAAAAGTTGACTTCTTTAGCCTTTCCCCCCTTATAGCCAAGGTTAGTCCTATTACTTCATCTTTATTTTTAATAACTCTAAAATTCTTATAATAAACTCTACTTCCTTCTATCATCATAATTTTTCTTAATCTATTTATTAAACTATCCCTATTCCCCGTTCCCCACTCTATCTCTGGAAAATCTTCTGTTTCAAATAAAAGATTAGAAATCTTATTTATATATTCTTTCCTTCCATTTTCAATAATTAAGCTATCTTTATACAAAATTCTCATCCCTCTCATTAACTTTTACTATTAATTATAAATAACATACAAGAATAAATAAAACATTTTATGAGAAAAATATTTCTATTAATATTTATAACTTGGAGGAAAATCTTATGAATAACCCTTTTATTAATGAAATATTACAAACTACTACCTCCACATCATCAACTATTATAAAAAAGGAACTTCTTATAGATAGGGATAAATCAACACCAATTACAATTATGTACTCCCAATCAACAGTAGATAAAGATATTATTAATAGAGATATATTAAACCCTATTATGCATAACTTTAATGTCTTGTTCCCAAAAGATATTGATAAATATGAGTTTTTAATTAAAGTTGCATTGCCAGTATGTAATGCAGTAATTGAAACCTCCTTTTCAGAAATTTGTAATTCCTTGCGTTCTGGAAAGACCCTTATAATTTTTGATGGATATAGAAAAAGCATTATAGTAGATACAATATCTTTTACATATAGAAGTGTATCATCACCTACTTTAACGCCAACGCTTTCTTCATCTAAAGAAGACCTTAATGAATCTTTAGACACTAATATATCGATTTTCAAACGTAGATTTAAAGATCATAACTTAGTTATAGATAAAAATGTTGTAGGTAGGCGAAGTAAAACCAATGTCAATATTTTATATGTAAAAGATGTAGCTAATCCTAATGTTGTTGATAATGTAATTGAAAAAATAGCTGCTATAGATGTAGATAATATTCAGTCTCTAGGAGCACTTCAGCAATATATTGAGGAATTTAGTTATAATATAATACCACAAGGCTATTTAACTGACTCAGCAGAGAGTGCTGTAGACAAATTAGCAGAAGGTAAGGTTATTGTTCTTATGGAAGGAAGTCCTTATGCCCTTTGTCTTCCTGCCTTATTTGTTGAATTCTTCCATAGTCTTGATGACTATAGCAATAGATCTATAACTGCATCCTTTGCAAGATTGCTTAGATTTCTTGCCACAATTATTGTAATAACTATGCCTTCTTTATATATTATTTTAACTAAATTTAACCCGGACCTACTTGTTGATAAATTTGTTCAGCCAATAGTTAACTCTAGGCAAGGTATACCCCTTTCACCTTTTTTAGAAATTTTTGTTATGGAACTTATAGTAGAGTTATTACGAGAAGGGGGCACAAGCCTCCCAAGTAAAGTTGGTCAGACACTTAGTATAGTAAGTGGTATTATAATTGGAGATGCTGCTCTTCAATCAAAGATAATATCCCCTTCTGCTCTTTTTATAGTAGGAATAAGTGTGGTTTGTACATTCTTAATTCCTAATTATAGGATGGCATTATCTTTAAGGCTTATTAAATTTCCATTTATGATACTTTCGAATACATTTGGTCTTATAGGTTTTGTTACTGGTATTTATATCCTTTTAACAACTATCTTTAATTTAAATGTATATGGTGTAGATTTTGCTTGCTTTTATTCTGATGATATGAAAGATTCCTTTATTAGAAGTAAACTTCAAACTCTTATAAAAAGGCCTATTTTATTTAAAACAATTGATAAAATTCGTTTAAGTAATACTCCTAAGAAAAAGCGCGGTGAGAATTATAATGAAAAAAAATCTTGAAATAACAACTAATCAATTTGTGTGTATGCTACTATCATATACAATAGTTGCAACAGAACTTAAGTATCCAGCTGTAATGAATAGCTATGCTGCTCAAGATGGCTGGATAGCTACTGCATTATCTGGTCTATATCCAATTATCTTTTTTATTTTATATGGATTTGTTTATAAAGAATATCCTTATAAAAATATTTTTCAAATAAATAGAGAATTGCTTGGAAAAATTATAGGTAATATATTTAATATATTATTTATTATATACTTAATCTGCTATGCTATAACTCATTTAGCTGGTTTTACAATACTACTAGTAAACACAGTAATTTCCTATTATACTAACTCTCAAGTTATACTTATTATTATTATTGCATCATCTCTAGCGACCTTTTATTCTTTTAGATCTCAATTAAAACTTGGACAATTAACCATTTATTTACTTGTATTACTTATTCTATCATTAGGTTTTTCATTAAAAGATGGTAAATTGCTAAATATTATGCCTATTCTTTCAATAAGCTCTGAAAATTTAATTAAAGCTGTTTTTCATGGTATATATGCCTATGCTGGTTTTGAAATAATGCTTCTATATTTACCTTACTTAAAGAATAAAAAAGATTATAAGAAAATAGCCATTTCAACTTGTACATTTTTAATACTTATTCTTACTTGGATAGTATTTATAACTATTTTTTATTTTGGACCTGATACACTTAATTTTTTCAATTTTCCATTACTTAATTTAACTGCTTCTATTAAAGTACCTCTTATAAATAATTTTATATTAATATTTGTTACAATATGGTCAATATACTCCTTAAAAAATTCAACTTTAGCAATTACTAACGTTTTAAATTTACTTCCACCAGCAACAAACTCAAAATTCAAGAAACTTTGGTTAATTATTATAATACCATTTTTCTATTTTACAACAAATTTAATGAGTAATATTATTAATATTGTTTTTTTTGTAAATGTAATTTTTATAAAGCTTATGCTTATACTATTATTTAATATCTTTTTATTATTTATTGTTGTATTAAGGAGGAAATCATATGGAAGAAGAAAAAGAAAAAGTAGTACTACTAAAAACCATTAAAAGATATTCTTTTTTAATTTTATTAATTTTATTTTTAATTATAATATCAAACTTGTATAAAAATAAACAGTTTGCTCAGATTGAAGATATAGATTTCGTTGCAGGTGTAGGATATGATATTAATACTGATATGGATAAAAAAATATATTCCATTCCTGTCTTAGTATACGACTATAGTAAAAGTGGTTCATCCGAGGGAAATTTACTAGAAGCTAAAGGGGTAACTCCAGTTGAATCTAGAGTCAATAGACAATTGCACTCTGGCAAGAAGTTTTCATTAGGTACAGAAAAAGCATATATTTTTTCTAAAAAAGTTTCTCTAGATGGGCTAGAAGTTCCTCTAGATGGTTTAATGAAAAACAATCAAGTTTCTAATTCTGCACTAATAATCACAACATCTAATGATCCAAAAGAAGTACTTTCACTGAAGATTCCTGGCTATCCAACATCACCTGACTATATAGCAGGTTTAGTTAAATCATTAGAAGCATATTCATACTTTTCAACTAAACACTCACTCTTTACTGCATATATTGATAATAGTACAGAAGGCTGTAAGTTTATAGCTCCAAATATGGATATAATAAATGATAAACTTTATTTTACATCTATGTCAGTTTTTGATAAAGGTAAACTTGTTGCTTCTATACCTGTAACTTTAATGAAATATGTAAATACCCTTAGAAATGATAAAGGTTCCGGAATTGCAACATTTTCTCTAGATGATAATAACTTTATTACTTTCAATTTAGTTTTTAAAAAGAAAGTTGATTGTACAAAGAATAAAGATGGAAATTTTAATTTTGATATTAATATAGATGTCAAGGGTACAGTAGCTAATAATAATACTTCACTTAGGGCAACTTCTTCACCATCTGAAAAAAAACAATTAGAAAAAAGATTATCCGACTATATGAAATCTAATCTAACAGATTTCATAGATATTATGAAATCTGAGTATAAAATGGATCTTTTAAATCTCGGACACATAGCTGCTGCTAAATATGGTCGTCATAAGATAACAAATTGGGATGAAGAAATATTAAAATCATCTATTAATATTAATGTAAACTTTAAGATAAACAGATTTGGTCTTGGTAAAATATCCTTTAACTAAAATAAGCTTAATACTATTTTATAAATAGTATTAAGCTCTTATATTTAACAATCTACTCTATTTCGTTTCTCACCTCTATTATATGCTCTTATATTCTCTAATAAATCATTAAATAACCTATTTCTAGCCTCAGCACTTGCCCAAGCTATATGAGGAGTTAAAACTAATCTATCTTTATTCTTAACTGATAATAAAGGATTATCTCCTTGTATGGGTTCTACAGAAAATACATCAAGTGCTGCTCCTGATATTTTTTCCTCATCTATTGCCTTTGCTAAATCTTTATCTACTACAATTGGACCTCTTCCCATATTTACTAGAATGGCTTCCTTTTTCATTTTACATAAATTTTCATAATTAATTAATCCCTTTGTATTATCATTTAGTGGTGCATGTATTGATATTATATCTGATTCTTTTAATAGCTCTTCTAAGTCAACTCTTCTATAATCTGAACTGCTATTTCTTCCTGATGTTGAATAGTAAATTACATTTACACCAAATGCTTCACATACTTTAGCAACGCCTCTTCCTATAGCTCCAAGCCCTATAATTCCCCATGTCTTACCCATAAGATCGTTATATGGTCTATCTAAATTTGTAAACATTCCAGATTTTGAATATTCTCCTGATTTAACAAAGTTATCATAAAAACTTATTTTATTATATAAGTGTAATAATGATGCAAAAGTATGTTGAACTACTGTATTAGTTGAATATCCTGCAACATTTGTAACTGCAATATTATTCTTTTTTGCATACTCAATATCAATGTTATTAAATCCTGTTGCCATCTCACATATTAATTCTAAATTTTTAGCTTCTTTTAGATTGTCCTCATTTAGCACAACTTTATTAGTTAAAACGACATTAGCATCTTTTATTCTTTCTGCCACATCAACTTTATCAGTCATATCATAAACTACACATTCGCCAAACTCTTTTAGCATATCATAATCTATATTTCCCAGTGTTTTTCCGTCTAAAACAACTAAATTTTTCATAACATCACTCCATTCAATATCATTATAATTTATTTTATCATAAAATTTTGTATAATTTCTTACTAATTTATAATAATTATGTGTATTAATTCAAATATTTGACAAAAATAATAATAGATACTAATAATGAAAGGAGTCTTTTATATGAATAGCATAGATTTAGTATGTCTAGCTTGTGAACGCTCTTGTAATCTTGCTATAAATATTGACAATTCTAAGATTACATCAATAACAGGTAATAAGTGCAGAAATGGAATTTCTTATGCAAATAAAGAATGTATAATTCCTTCTAGAGTAGTTACAACAATAATAAAAGTTGTTAATGGAAGCACTAGGACAGTGCCTGTAAAAAGTGAAATTAATGTTCCTAAATCATTAATTTTTAGTATTTTAAAAGAGCTTAAAGATTTAACAGTAACTGCTCCAATTAATACTGGTGATATTATTAAAGAGAATATATGTAATACAGGTGTTAATATAATAGCAACTAAAAGCGTAGCAATCTCCCCTTAAGTTTTAAATATAATAATAACTATATACTATTTTATTATATTTTTTATTTTAAGAATATTTTCATATCTGTAAACGTATAATTTAAATAACAATACCTCTCTAAAAGCATTAGAAGATATACTTCTAATAATTTAAGATTTATCATTAAAAGCCCAGTATAAAAGAGCTACACTTTTATACTGGGCTTTTTATAATTTTAATTAAATGTATAGATCATCTTTTAATTTATCTATTTAAAATATCACTTTATAAAGTTAGCAAGTAAGAAAAGTATCCATAAATGAGCCGGATAAAATATGTAAAATAACCACCTTAAATCTCTTCCTTTTTTTCCGTTATATATATATATAACTGGTATTGTAAATACCATCATCCATAATGGATAAGTTAATAATGCTTGAATATTAAATCCCGGGAAAAATAATGCAGAAAAAACAAAAATAGCAAGATACATATCTCTTCTATTATTGAAGCATTTATAAAATATAAATACAAATGCAGGTCCTATTATTAAAGATTCGCTAGCAATTCCTAATGAAACAGCTACTAATACTTTAACAAATGCCGATTTATAATTTTTTGTTCTAAATTGAACCATTCCATTTAACATAACGAATCCTGCTACCATTGAAATGAATATGTTATTTGGTAATATGTATACCTTTGATTGAAAGGCATGACTTAATCCTAAGCTTGTTAATAGCATTAGGAATATGTATATAGATGCTTTTTTATCTGATATAACCTTATCTTTAACCGATAGATATATTAGTATACCTGATAGTATAATTACTCCTATAAAACTTAAGTAAGATACCAATCCAAAATCACCATAAGATAAATTGCTTCCATTTACTCCTTTTAATAATGCAATAGAAATAATTGCATTCCCTAAAAACATAATTTCTGATGCAACTAATAACCTTTTTAGATAATTAGTTTTTGACGACGTTTTAAAGTATCCTTCAACTAAAAGATAAAAGAATACAGGCATTACTACTCTCCCAACATAATGAAACCAAAATGGTGCACCATCAAAAAAGGTTGCAATATGGTCAAGTAGCATAAAGATAATCATTAATACTTTAAGCTTAAATCTATCCATCTTTTTCTCCTTTGTATTTATTTCACATTAATAAATTATACATCTTTAACCTTTACATTAAAAGCCTTTTGTAATACTATATCTAGTAGACAATTATAAAGAGGTGAAAATATGCATATTTTATCATATAAGGTTACATATAAAGAGGTTGATGATATAATAACCAACCTACAAATAAATGATATATTTAATGTTTTCTATGAAAATCCATTAGAGATAACAACTGATGAATTTGGTTATGGATACATTGAAAAAGAAGATGAAGAAATAATACTTAAAGTTGCTTATGATGAAGATATTAATAATTTTAAAAGCTTTAAAGAAAAAGTATCAAATATAATAGGCAAAAAAGAAGATTCTATTGAAGAAATAAATTACGAATATGAAGACTTCTCTATTCCAGCAATACATATTAATGATGAGTGGGTGCTAGCATCCCCTGATGAAGAAATAGAAGGCAAGAAAAAAATAAACTTTATCTCTCAAGGCGCATTTGGTACTGGACTACATGAAACAACACAAGATTTATTATCAGTAATACTTTCAAAAGATTTTACAGGAAAAAGAGTATTAGATATTGGAACTGGTTCTGGTATATTATCATTAGCTACAGCTATAAAAGATGCTTCTGAAGTGGTAGCCTTAGATATTAGAGATGTTAAAGATGAAGTTTTACTTAATGCATCATTAAACGGCATTGAAAATATTAAAGTTTTAGTAGGAGATGCAATATCTGGTGAGATTACTGTAGATGGTTTATTTGATTGGATATATATAAACATAGGTGGCGCAGAAACTGAAATGTTTATGCCCCTTATTGAAAATAATTTAAAGAAAAATGGATACCTATTAGTATCTGGCTTAGTTGAATGGAGTTTTGATTCCGTAAAAACTATGATAGAATCTTATGGATTTAAAATGGTTGAAAAATATCAGTCAAATGAATGGTGTACTGCTATATTTAATTAATATACTAAAAAGAGGATTACTTTAATTTAATAGTCCTCTTTTTTCTATTAAACTATTCTCATATTCTTCTCAATTACAAAGAATTTTTTATCTATATTAGGCTTTTTATCCTGACCTATAATTCATTTAATATCTCATTATATACAAAATCAAAATTCCATAAACCTCCTTAAATTAAAGCAAATTTTATCATACATATTTATCTATAAAGTTTATGTAATTCCTTTTATATTTCATATAATTGTATTAAAAAGCGCCCTCTCTTACTTTTAAATACCTTTATTATTATACTAATTATATTAGAAAATTTTTCATAATTTCTAATCTATATAAGTTTTTTCTTAATAATTTTCTATAAATCCACACTTTTCTTTCCTGAATTCTATCTGTTATGCTATACTATAATAAATATTAAATAGGGAATATCAACATTTTCTTCTAAAAAGGAGGTCTTTATATGAGAAAAATTTTGATATGTTTTTTTACTGTTTTAGCCTTAACATCTAGTATGGTATTACCAGCTTTTGCAGATAATCTAGATGAAAGTAAGGTCAAATATAACCAAATAAGTGGAGAAATTAAAGATTTAGATAATAAAATAGCAGACTTAGATTCACAAGTTAATGCTCTTAATGCAAAGATACAAAATAATAAAGATAAAATTACTTCAGTTGAAAAAGAAATTGATACTACAAAGCTTAAAATAGTTTCAACTGAAAAGCAAATAGAAGAAGGACAAGCTGTCTTATCCGATAGATTAAGAGCAGTTTATAAGAGTGGTAGCTATTCTATATCTTCTTATATAGCTTTCATATTTGAGTCAAACGGTCTTGGAGATTTACTTGAAAGACTTAATGCTATAAATAAAATAGTAACTGCAGATAATGATATGATAACTGAACTAAAAAGTAATGCATCAGCTTTACAAAATGATATGAAAAGTTTAACTTCAAAAAAAGAAGAAATAGTTAAACTTAATGATGAGAATAACAATAACTTAAAAACTGTCATCGCAAAGCAAGATGACTTAAAAGCATCTAAAGCTAAATTTGATGCTGAAAGATCAAAAGTTGAATCAGTTATTATAGAAAATGAAGAAAAGCTTATTGCTTACCCTATTAATGTTATTGATTCTTCTTCATCATCAATTAGCGATTTACAAAATGCAGTATCAACACTAAAAGAACTATTACCTCAACTTTCTACTTCATCTGTTAAAGACAAGGTTAATTCTTATACATCAAAAGGAAATAGTTTAATTGACAAAAAGAAGGCTGAAGAAAAGGCTAATAATAGTTCAAATAACAATAATAACTCAAACAATACTAAACCTAATAATACTGCAGGTAAAAAAACATTAACTATGGAAGCTACTGCTTATGCTGGACATAATACTACTGCTATGGGTATTAAACCTGTTAGAGATCCTAATGGAATAAGTTCTGTTGCTGTAGATCCTAGTGTTATCCCTCTAGGTAGTAAGGTCTATGTAGATGGATATGGATATGCAATTGCTTCAGATACAGGTGGTGCTATTGTGGGAAATAAAATAGATTTATTTATGAATTCCGAAGCAGAATGTCTCCAATTTGGTAGAAGAACAGTAACAGTAAAAATTATAGCTTACCCAGGAGAATGGTAATCTAAAAAGAGTAACTCAAAATATTTTGAGTTACTCTTTAAAATTTCTAATATAAATTTAAAACTTATTATTTATCACAATATATCATTTATAAAGTTCTATCTCTAATTTTAATTATCAGAAATAAATATAATATATAATATTTTTCTTTTATTTCTGATCAAAAAAACTATTAGCTATTTTAACTTTCAGTTTTATTATGAATTAATTATCTTTATTTATTAATTTAACTTATTTTTTGAAATTATATGATAACAAACTGCTAATAATATTCCACCAACTAAATTGCCTAAAGTGACTATTCCTATATTATATATAAACCCACTAATTGTAATTGACATACCTTGCGGTGATAATATCCCAATAGCTAAAAGTGTCATATTAGCAACACTATGTTCAAATCCAGCTGTTATAAATACAAATAAGCACCAAAATATCATAATAAGCTTTCCTGATTCACTCTTAAGTTTAATTGAACACCATATAGCTAAACATACTAGTATATTACATAGAACTCCCCTCATAAATAATTCTGAAGCCCCCATTGTCATCTTCATAATGCTTGTCTTAGCAATAAACTCTCCTACTGGTCCAGTTGCAAGTCCTGCCATAACAAATGCCCATGCACCAATTACTGAGCCAATTAAATTTCCTATAAAAGTTGCTATCCAAACCTTTATTGTTTCTATAAAAGAAACTGAGCCATCTAATGAAGCAACAGTCATTACAAAATTGTTTCCTGTAAATAATTCTGCTCCTGCAAATATTACTAAACTAAGTGCAACACCAAATGAAGCTCCCATAACTATTTTTGCTGCAGGTGACCCTCCATTTGTTAAAATTCCTCCAATTGAAAATATTAACATAATTCCAAGACCTATATACAGGCCAGCTAAAATACTACTTACCATATATCCTAGCTTATTATTTTTTAATAGATTTACCTTGTTTTTTCCTACATTAGCTACAGCTTTCAATTCATCTTTAAACATATATTTTCTCCCCTTAGATTATGTATTTCCCTTGTTAAATATATAACGATTTTTAACCAATTTCCGTGATAATTATCACATTTTAGAAACATATTATCTTTTTATTTTAAAAAATTATATAATTTTATATATATTTTTATGTAATATATTATTTATATAGTTAATCTATTATATATATTTGTTTATGATTTAATATCTTCTTCCAATAATAAAAAAGATACTCACACGATAGTGAGTATCTTTTTTATTAACAGTATTCTTTATTTACTATATAAAGCTTTCCAAGTATTTTTTCCAACTATCCCATCTATAGATATACCTTTATTTTTTTGTAAATTCTTAATTGCATTAGTAGTCTTTTCCCCAAATGTTCCATCTGCTCCATAAGGTGATAGGCTATACCCTCTATTTAATAATCTTTGTTGAATTAATCTAGTTAAATTTCCCTTAGCTCCACTTTTTACAATAACACATGCTCTTAAAGTATCATCTCCAAAATAACCATCTACCTTTAATCCAGCATTAAATTGTTTATTCAACTCCTCTTGTAATTTTTTCACTTCATTTCCGCTAATACTATTTTCCCATAAATCATTTGTATTATTTGATGGAGGATTTGTATTACCTCCTTGGGATCCACTACCTCCTGAACCTGCATTTATAGTTTTGTTTAGTATCCCTTCTGCTATAGCCTTACCTATCTTATCAGCTCCAAGAGCCTTATATAATTCAACATCTCTTGTAGCTTCAACAAAACAAGTTTCAATAATCATTGATTTCATAGAAGTTGCTCTTAACTCATATAAAGCTGTACTATGCTTTACCCCTCTATTTTTAAATCCTAAGCTTGCTATCTTATTTACTACCCTAATAGCAGATTGAAAACTTTCATTGTAAGTCCATACTTCTGTTCCAATAGCACCATTATAATGATCGTATGCCTTATTAAAATGACAACTTACGAATAAGTCCGCCCCCCAGTTATTAGCTTTATTAACTCCATATGCTAAATCACTATTTATTGTGTTATATGAATCACTTGAAGTAACATCAAGAACATCTGCACCACCTAGTTTTAAATATTTTATAACCGCATTCTTTACTTTTCTATCTTCTGTAGTTTCATCAATTATTCCTCTTGCACCAGGAACACTAAAATTATGTCCCCCTCTTACTGCTATTTTCATTTATATCCATCTCCTTTTATTAGCTTTAGTAACTTTTTTATTTATCTGTCTATTATATAAATACTCAACTTATCCTAATTTTGTAATCTAATTTTGTAAACTTATGACTCTTATTTTTAATTTATTCTATAAAAACTTCTATATTAAAATTTTTTATTTTTCTTACATATAAATTTTGAAAATTGCAGTTGTATTGTTAAGTATGCTCTCCTGGTGATTATGTATTTATTGAAAAAATAATTTATAGATTTAAAGAATTAAATCTATAAATTTGACTTCTATCATCTCTTTAAATTAAAATAATTTCTGAACAAATTCTGATATAGGTAATCTTTTTTTATTTTTATTAACATACTTTGTTAAATTATATATAAAAACAAAAAAGGTTGAATAAGCGAAACTTTTGTTTCTATCTTATTCAACCTTAACATTCAATTCATGCGAGACAAGCCATAAGCGGAGTTCTGTATTAAGCAATCATCTATCTAGGTTTACTATTGCTAGCAAACTCAAGCGACACACCACGAAGCGGAACGGGCCGTTCCAAAATGCTTCTTTCTCGGTCTTGCTCCAAGTGGGGTTTACATAGCCATAATGTCTCCATTATGCTGGTGAGCTCTTACCTCGCCTTTCCATCCTTACCTAAGAAAACTTAGGCGGTATATTTCTGTTGCACTATCCTTCGAGTCGCCTCGACTGGCCGTTAGCCAGCACCCTGCCCTATGGAGCTCCGACTTTCCTCTCCTAGCTCTAAGGCTAGCAGCGATTGCACGTCTTACTCGCAAGATTTATGATATCACATAATTTAAAATAATACAAATAAAAATTTTCCATTTAACAAACAAGTACAAATATTATAATTAATAGAGCCATTATAATTATTCCTGTAAAGCCTACCCCTAAAAATAGCAACGTAAAAAACATTGCTATACATACAGCAATTTTTGCAGGAGTAAACCAAGCTATACAATTAAGTCTTCTAATAAATTGCCACCCTGGCAATCCGCCAAAGATTCCACCTCTTCTTCTTCTACCCATAACACCATCCATAAAATATTATTATTACTTAATGTATGTGTTATTTAATATTTTGTTACTTTTAAAAAAATGTGTACGGATCGTTACTTACTTTAGAATCTATAAATTCTATGTCTTTAAAATTTTCTTTTAATGGTTTCATAGTTTCTAAAAATACTAACCACTCTGTATTAAAATGTCCAGCATCAATTATATTTACTCCTAATTCTTTATAATCTGATGCAAAATGATATGTTGTATCCCCTGTTATTATACAATCAGCACCAAGTTTTACTGCTTCACTTATAAAATCTTGACCGCTTCCATTTATTATAGCTAAAGTCTTAACTGTATTTACACCTTCTACAACTCTTAAGTTTTTCACATTAAGATTTTTCTTTATTAACGATATAATTTCTTTAATATCAGTTTCTTTTTCTAATCTAACTATTCTTCCAAGACCTGCATTATTAAAACCATTTATTCTAGATTCTTCAATTATTTCACATGAAGTAAATCCTAACATCTTAACAATAGTATCATTTATTCCATTCTCTACAGAATCTAAGTTAGTATGACTTGAATATAGTGAAATATCATTTTTTATAAGTTCTATTATTTTACTTCCTAATAAATCGCTTTTTACAATTTTATTAGGTTTTCTAAATATAAGCGGATGATGAGTTATTATCATATCACATCCATTATCTTTAGCCTCTTCTATGACTCTTTTTGTGCAATCTAAGGCTAATAACACCTTACTTACTTCTTGTTCTTCATCTCCAACCATAAGACCTACATTATCAAAATCTTCTTTTAACACTTCTGGTGCTATTTTATTCATAGCACACTTAATATCTTTAACCTTTATACCCATAATTCCTCATCTCCAAATTAATTACAGTAATTTTCTAAATTAGTTAATATAGCTATCTTTTCTTCCAATTCTTTTTTTCTATTTAAAGCACTTTCTGTATCATCTTCTATAAAGCTTAATATTTTTTCGTATTTTTCTTTTTTAGCTTCTATGTATTCTCCCATTAAAGGATGTCTATCTCTTAATAATTTTGGACTAATTTCATAGTAAATAGGATCTAACTCTGTTTCTTCTCCAACCTTAGCTTTAACCTTAAATAATTCATAATACTTATCTTCATCTATACATAAATCTTCAGCAATAACCTCATATCCATTAGTATAAAGGTATTCTCTTAATACCTCTGGATTTTGTGCTGGTTGAAGTACCATAAATTCTAATTCTTTTACCTTATCTTTATCAGCTTCAAGTATATCTCTTATTAAATTTCCACCCATGCCTGCTATAATAGCAACTTGAGCTTCTCCAAGTTTTATAGTTTCTAATCCTCCACCTAATCTTGTATCAATATTTTCATCAACGCCTTCAAATATTGAGTTTAATTTAGCCTTATCAAGTGGATCTTTATTTATATCTGATGCAATAGCATTTTTACATATTCCATTTTTAACTGCATATATAGGAATATATCCATGATCTGTTCCCACATCAACTAAAGTATCACATTCTTCAATATGATCTACTATTAAACTTAATCTTTTACTTAATTCCATAACTCGTCTCCTATTTCCTAACAATGATTTTTAATATAATTTCTCTTTTGTTTTACAAAATTTTATTATAACATATAATATCAAAAATAAAATAGCACCATTTAAGGTGCTATTTTAAGATTAATCTAAATAATCTTTAAGCTTTTTACTTCTTGATGGGTGTCTTAATTTTCTTAGAGCTTTTGCTTCTATTTGTCTAATTCTTTCTCTAGTAACATTAAATTCTTTTCCAACTTCTTCAAGAGTTCTAGCTCTTCCATCATCTAATCCAAATCTTAGTCTTAGTACTTTTTCTTCTCTTGGAGTTAATGTATCTAAAACATTTATAAGTTGTTCTTTAAGCATTGTAAATGCTGCTGCTTCAGCTGGTGCTAATGCATCATCATCTGGAATAAAATCACCTAAATGGCTATCCTCTTCTTCTCCAATTGGAGTTTCAAGTGAAACTGGTTCTTGAGCAATTTTTTGAATTTCTCTGACTTTTTCAACTGGTAAATCCATAACCTTTGAAATTTCTTCTGGGAAAGGATCTCTTCCAAGTTCTTGTAATAATTGTCTTTGAACTCTTATTAACTTATTTATAGTTTCAACCATATGAACAGGGATTCTTATAGTTCTTGCTTGGTCTGCAATAGCTCTTGTAATCGCCTGTCTAATCCACCATGTAGCATATGTTGAGAACTTATATCCTTTTCTGTAGTCAAATTTTTCTACAGCCTTTATAAGACCTAAATTACCTTCTTGTATAAGGTCTAGGAAAAGCATACCTCTTCCAACATATCTTTTTGCTATACTTACAACAAGTCTTAGATTGGCTTCTGCTAATTTCTTTTTAGCATATTGACTTCCTTCTTCTATCTTCTTAGCAAGTTCTATTTCTTCCTCTGATGATAATAGTGGAACTTTACCAATTTCTTTTAAGTACATTCTAACTGGATCATCTATTGCAATACCTTCTGGTACACTTAAGTCTAATTCCTCTTCCTCAGCCTCAGCTTCTTGTGGCTCACCTATAACTTCAATACCCATTGACTCTAAAACCTCATAGATTTTCTCTATTTGTTCTGGAGTTAATTCAATATTATCAATCTCATCCATAATTTCTTTATAAGTTAATGAACCGCTTTTCTTTCCTTTATCTATAAGACTTTTAACTACGGTCATCTTTTGATTTCTATCTTTCTTTTCTTCTTTACCTTTTACCTTTGTTTTTCCTGCCATAATTTTGTGACCTCCTTCCGTCATGACCAAATTAAACCCTCTCTCCCCTTTTTAGTGCATCATTTATTTTATTTAGCTCTAACGCAATTTTTATTGATTCCTCTATTAATCCTTCTTTTTCTAACCTTTTTAATTTTACTTTAAGCTCTTCTGCTTTTTTTCTAAGTTTAAAATCTTTTATTTGCTTTATGTAGTCTAATACTAGCCTTTGTGCATCTTGAGCTTTTAAAACTTGGAATTCTTTTATTTTTACCCATTCTTTAGAAGAATCTACGTCATCGCAACCTGCCTCAACATGTAGATTAATATCATTTAATCCATTTTCTTTAGCCTCTTTAATCAAATTAAAGATTTTTGCATGTGCTTTAGAATTTAAGTCATCTGATGAAATATTTAAAGTTATATCCTCATAACAATCATCATCTAGCATTAATTTTATTAATGATTTTTCAGCTTTTATATAACCAGGCTCTACATATAATTTTGTTCCATATTCTTCCTTTTTATTCATTAAATCATCACTTTTCGTATTCCTTGTAATAGCAATTAAGTCATATAATGACTGTTCTTTAATTCCTGTGTCTTCTGATATACCTTTTACGTAAATATCCTTTTCTACAGGATTCAAATTTGCTAATATTTCTGTAACTCTATTACCATACTCTACAAGTGAAGATTTATCTTTAAAGTTTATTCCTTCCTTTGCTTTGCTAAGTCTATAACCTATTAAGCTATCCGCTTTATTAACTAATTTCAGAAAGGCTTCTTTTCCATTACTCCTTACAAACTCATCTGGATCTTTTCCTTGAGGAATTTGAAGTACTCTAACATCAAACCCAGCCTCTTTTAAAATTTCAAGTCCTCTTAAGGTCGCTGTTTGACCTGCAACATCTGCATCATAGGAAATAATAACCTTATCTGCATATCTTTTAAGCAGTCTTGCTTGATTAACTGTGAGTGCTGTACCTAAAGATGCAACAACATTTGTTATTCCATATTGATGAAGTGAAATTAAATCCATATATCCTTCAACAATAATAAAATATCTTTCATCTATTTTGTTTTTAATAGCAAAATTTAATCCATAAAGATTTGTTCCTTTTTGGAACACTAATGTTTCTGGAGAATTTAAATACTTGGGTTTTGAATCATCTAATACCCTACCACCAAATCCTATAACTTCTCCTTTAATATTAAATACGGGAAACATTACTCTGTTTCTAAACCTATCATATATTGTTCCTTTTTGACTTTTTATTACAAGACCTGCTTCAAGCATTAAAGCTTCATTAAATCCTTTTTTCTTAAGGTACATACGAAGGTTTTGCCATCCATCTTTTGCATAACCTAAACCAAATCTCTTTATGGTTACTTCTTTCATTCCTCTATTTGTAAAATACTCTTTTGCATTTTTATCCCTTTGAAGATTTGAGAAAAAGTATCTTGCAGCCTCTACATTTATCTTATATAAAAGTTCTTTCTTCTTAACTACCTTACTTTCTTCTCCATTTCCAAGGTTTAAAGGAATGTTTGCACGCTCAGCTAAAAGCTTGCAACTTTCTATGAAGTTTAAGTTCTTTTGCTTCATTACAAATGTAAGTACATTGCCAGCTTCTCCACAACCAAAACATTTATAAATCTGCTTATCCTGTGAAACGCTAAAAGAAGGCGATTTTTCTCCATGAAATGGACAAAGTCCCATGTAATTACGCCCTGATCTTTTTAACTTTACTGTTTCTGAAATAACATCAACAATATCATTTTCTTGCTTAATTCTTTCAATAGTTTCTTCTGTAATACGCAAGGAGCTTCTCTCCCTCCTCAGCTTTTTTTATGCAACCTATATTGTATTCGACATTTTTTTTAGTATTCCTTCTTTTATTTATATATAATTGTAGAATATTATATTTTTTTCACTCTTTATTATTTATTCTGCTTAAAGAATAAAATTCCTTCTTTTTATTCAATAATTTTATGTTTCCTAATTTTGTATTTTTTATTCCTTAAATTAGTATATTACTAGTTTAGGAACATAAATTTCATTAAATTTATTAAGACAATAATCATCACTCATACCAGCAATATAATCTGCTACCCCTCTATATATCCCCTCTTCTTCCACTATATCTTTATATAGCTTTGGCATTTTTTCTGGCTTTTTTGTATAAAAATCTATTATTGCCTCCAAAATAAATTTTGCTTTATCTCTCTCTACCTTTAAAATTTCTCCTAGATAAATATTTTTGAACATAAAACCTCTAAGTTCTCTCATAGCTTCATCCTTCTCTTTACTAAGACCTACTTTAAATACTCCTTCATCTAAGTTTTTATTTGATTCAATTATAAAATCTGTAACTAACGTCTCTATTCTTTCTGAATGAGTTTTTCCAAGTACCTTTATTACTTCTTTTGGTAAATCTTCTTCGTTTAATAAATTTGCCCTTATAGAGTCATCAATATCATGATTTATATACGCTATTTTATCTGAATACTTTACAACTCTTCCCTCTAACGTAATTGCATCATAATTTTCATTCTTAGAAAGTCCACTATGCTTTAAAATTCCATCAATGACTTCCTCTGTTAAATTTAATCCCTTACCATCCTTTTCAAGCCTTTTAACAACTCTTACACTTTGTTCATTATGCCTAAACCCTTCTTTAAGGAACTTATTTAAAACTTCTTCTCCATTATGTGCAAATGCAACATGCCCCAAATCGTGACCTAATGATATTGCTTCTATTAGATATTCATTAAGTCCTATTCCTATTCCTATTGTTCTTGCAATTTGAGATACTTCTAATGTATGAGTTAATCTATTTCTATAATGATCCCCGTTTGTTCTAATATAAACTTGTGTCTTATCCTTTAATCTTCTAAAGGCCTTTGAATGTACTATTCTATCTCTATCAACCATATAACACGTTCTAACTGAATCATCATCTTCTTTTCTTTCTCGTCCTCTACTTTCGAATGAGAATTGCGATTCTTGTCTTAATGTCAACCTTTCAAACTTCTCAATTTTCTCTCTTATAACCATATATTTTCACCTCATATCAACTATTCTATAATTATCTCTAAAATCCTCTAATTATTACTTCAATTTATTATTTGCAAAAATTTAAAATTTATTATTTAAAATTATATTATTCTATTTCATACTTATTACTAATAGTATAATAATAAGCAATTATTTGAGGGGAGTATTTATGGATAGAAAAAAAGAACACCAAATTATAGATATTTTTTCTGAAGAAAATATAAAAAAAAATATATTAACTCATTACGGCCTAGAGAATGCTAAAGTTAATATTGTAAAATTCAAAGATACAGATAAACAAAGAGCTGTATATAAAGTATGCTATAAAGGAAAATGTTACTGTCTAAAAAAGGTTTACTTTGACGAAGCTAACCTATTATTTGTATATTCATCATTGGAGTGGCTTTGGCAAAATGGAATAAAAACGCCAAAACTTTTAAATACATCATATGGAAATAAATTTGTTAAATTTAATAACATGTATTTTATCCTTACAATATGGATAGATGGAATGAAATGTGACTTTGATAATCTAGACCATGTTATAATCTCTGCAAAGCAATTAGCTGCTATCCATTCATGCTCAAGAAAGTTTACTCCCATTGAAGGAAGTGAAAAAAGAATAGGATTTTCTGACTATTACATATCAACTTTAAAGCATTTCAACCAAATATTGATATCTTATAATACAGCCTACAAATTATTAGATGATTATTCTATTGAGTTTCTAGAAAAATTTGATGATAATTTAGAGCTTGCTAAATGGTCATTATACCTATCTTCTCATATAGATAATAATGAGCTTTCAAGATCTTTATGTCATGGAGATTATGTAAATAAAAATATAATTTTTGATAAAAGTACTCGCATATGGGTTATTGATTTAGACAAATGTAAGCTTGATTATTCTGCTAGAGATTTAGGATATTTTTTAAGAAGGTTGCTACGAAGAGATCATACTAGATTTGATGTAGAACTTACACTTTCTATTCTAAGGGAATATAATGCTATAGCACCTCTTACACCTTCTGATATACGATATATTTTAGCATATGCATGTTTTCCACAAAAATTTTGGAAAATATCAAGAGACTATTATAAAAATATAAAAAAATGTAATAAGCAAGCATTTGTAACTCTCTTAAAAAAATCAAACGAAAAAACTTACTTTCAGCTTAAATTTATCAAAGAAATTTC
The DNA here is from genome assembly GCF_019753795.1 of Clostridium sardiniense. Taxonomy (NCBI): domain Bacteria; kingdom Bacillati; phylum Bacillota; class Clostridia; order Eubacteriales; family Clostridiaceae; genus Clostridium; species Clostridium sardiniense. The sequence goes on from NZ_JAIKTU010000009.1 coordinate 27,075, forward strand.
AGCAAGAGTAGAACTTGAATATGGATTTAAATTATAAACATTATATATAAATAACTTTTATTTATAATAAAAAACAGTCTAGAATATCTAGACTGTTTTTTATATTAGTTATCTTTTATTTTTAACTTGTGCTTGAGCTGCTGCAAGTCTTGCAAGAGGCACTCTAAATGGTGAACATGAAACATAGTTTAATCCTATATTATGACAGAATTCAACTGATGATGGATCTCCACCATGTTCTCCGCATATACCAAGCTTAATATCTTCTCTTGTAGATCTACCTTTTTCTGCAGCCATCTTTACTAATTGACCTACTCCATTTTGGTCTAGCTTAGCAAATGGATCTTGCTCATAGATTCCTCTTTCATAGTAAGATGATAAGAATTTAGCAGCATCATCTCTTGAGAAACCAAAAGTCATTTGAGTTAAATCATTTGTACCAAATGAGAAGAACTCAGCTTCTTTTGCAATTTCATCTGCAGTAAGTGCAGCTCTTGGAATTTCTATCATTGTACCTACTTTATATTCAATCTTAGTTCCTTTTTCAGCCATTACTTTTTCTGCAGTTTCTACAATAACATCTTTAACATATTTTAATTCTTTAATTTCTCCAACAAGAGGAATCATTATTTCCGGAACTACATTATATCCTCTTTCAATGTTAACAGCTATTGCAGCTTCTATTATTGCTCTTGTTTGCATCTCTGCAATTTCTGGATAAGTTACAGCAAGACGGCATCCTCTATGTCCCATCATTGGATTAAATTCATGTTTGCTATCAACTGCTAATTTAATATCTTCAACATCTACATCAAGTTCTTTAGCAAGTGCTATCTTGTCTTCCTCTGTGTGAGGTAAGAACTCATGTAGTGGTGGGTCTAAAAGTCTTATTGTAGCTGGCATTCCTTTAAGTGCTTCATATATACCTATAAAGTCAGCTTTTTGCATTGGAAGAATTTTATTAAGAGCTTTTCTTCTCTCTTCTTCAGTCTTTGCTATTATCATTTCTCTAACAGCTAATATTCTATCTTCTGCAAAGAACATATGCTCGGTTCTACAAAGACCTATACCTTCAGCTCCAAATTCAACTGCCTGTTTAGCATCTCTTGGAGTATCAGCATTAGTTCTAACCTTTAACTTTCTTATTCCATCTACCCATTCCATAAACGTTGCAAAATGTCCAGTTATTTCAGGAGTAACAGTTTTAATCTTTTCTCCATATATATTTCCTGTTGTTCCATCTATTGAAATAAAGTCATTGCTTGTATAAACATTACCATTAACTTCTAACATTCTAGCATCTTCATTTACTTTAAGCTCTCCACATCCAGCAACACAGCAAGTACCCATTCCTCTAGCAACAACTGCTGCATGAGAAGTCATACCTCCTCTTACGGTTAATATACCTTGAGCTGCTATCATACCTTCTATATCTTCTGGTGAAGTTTCAAGTCTTACTAATACAACTTGTTCACCTTCTGCAGCTCTTTCCTTAGCTTCTTCAGCTGTAAATGCAATTTTACCACATGCAGCACCTGGTGAAGCTGGTAGACCTTTTGCAATTGGATTTGCAGACTTTAAATCTTCATCATAGAAAGCTGGATGAAGTAATGTATCTAATTGCTTAGGCTCAACTTTAAGTATAGCTTCTTCCTTATTAAGCATTCCTTCTTCAACTAAATCAACAGCTATCTTAAGTGCAGCTTGAGCTGTTCTCTTCCCATTTCTAGTTTGAAGGAAATATAATTTACCTTCTTCTATTGTAATCTCCATATCTTGCATATCTTTATAGTGATTTTCTAACGTATTAACAATATCAATAAATTCTTGATATATCTTTGGATTTTGCTCTTCTAATTTTTTTATAGGAAGTGGTGTTCTTATTCCTGCAACAACGTCTTCACCTTGTGCATTCATTAAGTATTCACCATATATTTCTTTATCTCCATTTGCAGGATTTCTTGAGAATACTACTCCTGTTCCTGAAGTTTCTCCCTTATTACCAAATACCATTTCTTGAACATTTACAGCTGTTCCCCATTCACCCGGAATATCATTTAATCTTCTATAAACAATAGCTCTTGGATTATTCCATGATCTAAATACAGCAGTAATTGATTCAATTAACTGTTCTTTTGGATCTTGTGGAAATTCCTCTCCCTTTTCTTTTCTATAAATTTCTTTGTATTGACCAACAAGCTCTTTTAAATCATCAGCATCTAAATCTGTATCGACAGTAACGCCTTTTGCTTCTTTCATCTCATCAATTTTATTTTCAAATAATCTCTTTTCTATACCCATAACAACATCTGAGAACATTTGAATAAATCTTCTATAAGAATCATAAGCGAATCTTGGATTATTAGTAAGACTTGCCATAGCTTCAACAGCTACATCATTTAATCCTAGGTTTAAAATTGTATCCATCATACCAGGCATTGAAACTCTAGCTCCTGATCTTACGGATACAAGCAATGGATTTTCTGTACTTCCAAACTCTTTTCCTGTTATTTTTTCAAGTTCTTTCATAGAATCTTCAATTTCTTGAATTATAGAAGGTGTTATAACCTTTCCATCCTCATAATACTTATTACAAGCTTCTGTTGTAACAGTAAATCCTTGCGGAACTGGAACACCTAAAATAGACATTTCTGCTAAGTTAGCTCCTTTACCCCCTAAAAGGTTTTTCATTGATGCATTTCCCTCTTTAAAAAGGTAAACGTACTTTTTCTCCATCTCAATACTCCTCCGTTCAATACTAATGTTATCTATACTAGCGGAAGCCTATAATTTGCTCCGTAGTTAACCCAATAAAATTTATTTATTTGTTTTGTCCAAGTTTAACAAATAATTTTGTAACGTTAGTCTTTGATACTTTACCCACTATTTTGTATTGTTCCCTGTCATCTACCACAATTTTTTCTACTATTGGAATACTATCAATTTCATGTTCTATTATTTTTGTTGCAATGTCATATGCAGGATCATCTACTGTTCCACATACTATATTTGGCATTCTAGTCATTATAACTCCAACTGGAACTTTATGAATATCTGTACCACCTATAGCAATTTTAAGAAAATCTTTTCTTGATACTGCACCTGTTAAAAAGCCTGAATTCTCAACGAATAAAGTACCCACATCATTTAAAAACAAGTATACGATTGCATCATATACCATCGTTGATTCATTAACTATTGATGGCTTTGACATTATGTCTCCAACTTTAATCTCACTTATATACTCATGAACTAAACTACTTTTTGGTTTATTTGAGTATACATAACCAACCTTCGGTCTCGCATCTAATGTTCCTATCATTGTTAAAATTGCTAAATCTGCTCTAAGTGCAGCTCTAGTTACACCTAACTTTTCAGCCAAACATTCACTAGTTATAGGTTGACCTTCTCTAACTAGCCTAATTATTTCTTCTTGTCTATCTGACAATTTCAAAACGAATCCCTCTTTCTAAAAATAAGGAATATTCAAATTTGTTATATTTTCAAATTATATACTAATTATACCATGTAATTTTTGTTTTACTATATAACATTTCATCAAAATTTCACCAAATATTCTGAATATTCCCTATTTGTTCATTTTATCTTTATCATACAGGTGTTTTTCTTCAAATTTCTTCCATTTATTCCTTATCTTCGAAATTCACTGTATATGTATATACAGTTTCATCATCTGTATGACTGTTTTTTCTATTTGCTTTTATATTTTTAAAATCACTTTTTGTATTATTAAATTTACCTTTAACTATATCTGCAATTTCAAATGCCTTACCTTTAACCTCTACAGCAGCTTTTTCAACGTATTTATTTACTACTTCAACAGATCCATCACATCTTGTTATTTCTATAGTTAATTTTGTAGCAACTGCTGCTATTACTCCAAAGGCTAAAATTGGTGGAATTATAATCGCTATAACAGTTGCTGCAATTCCAGCATTAACAGGAACATCAACTAAAATAGTATCATCCTTTTTAACTTTTATTCTACTTACATTACCCTTTTCTATTGTATCTTTTAACCATGATTTAAGTTCATCTATAGTTTCTCCTCTTTTTGATCCATCATTTGATGAATCTGCTTTAGTATAATCATATTTTGAACTTTCTTCTTCAGCAAATGGAACAACTACATTATTTTCTATATATATTAATGCTTCTAGTACATCACCGTTATTAGATTCTAAAGCTTCCTTTGCAACTTCATAACTAACTCCAGTTCTTTCTCTTATTTGATCCACTTTTTCTAAAGTAATCTCTTTCATAAATTATCACTCCTTTAAGTAATTCAACATTTCTAAGCTTTTAGGCTTTTTCGCATAATTTGATGAAATTATAAATGTCGTTACCCTTTCTACTTCCTTTTTTATATCTTTTGATAAATTAAGTCTAAATATTTTATCCGAACTCATATTTGTTAAAAATTTAAGTGCATTATATGCTCCTTTTGATACATGAAGTCCATGAGTTCTATTACATTCTTCACAAATCCCACCAAAATTTGATAAACTTATGTAGTTTGAGACACCAAGTTTCCTTCTACAGCTTACACATTGATCTAAAAGAAGACCATATCCTGTGGCTTTAAGAAGTTTTAATTCAAAGGCCCTTATGAGAAGTTCATAATCTATAGCATCAGTATCTAAAAGATATAGAGTTGTTATAAATTCTTTATATAACCATCTATTACTTTCTCCATCCATAAGACATATATCAATAAGTTCACAAAGATAGGATGAATATGTAAGTTTATCTAAATTCCCCATAAGACCTTGAAATGAATTAATAATTTTTCCTTCTTGTAAATTGGATAAATTTTTTCCTTTAAAAATCATATAGTCTCCATAGCAAAGAGGAAGAGTTATTGCAAACAATTTACTCTTATTTCTTTTTGCGCCTCTTGCTATAGCTGTGATTTTCCCAAGTTTTTCAGTATATAACCAGACTAATTTATCATTTTCCTTATAATCCTGAGCTTTAATTATTACACCCTGCGTTTTTAATAAGGACAATTTAATCAACCCCCAAAACCTTACTTAAGCTTCTTATATCCTAATTCCTTAAGTAATGTTTGGTTATCTCTCCATTCTTTTCTTACTTTTACCCATATTTTTATATTAACCTTACTTCTTAAGAATCTTTCTAATTCATATCTTGAAGTTTCTCCAATCTTCTTTAGACATTGCCCATTTTTTCCTATTATTATTCCTTTATGAGAGTCTTTTTCGCAAATTAAATCTACTTCTATATGATAAGTTCCATTTTCTTTTTGCTTCATTTGTATTACATCTACAGCAATACCATGTGGAACTTCATCTCTTAATGTTCTAAGTGCTTTTTCTCTAACTATCTCTGATACTACAAACCTTTCTTGTACATCAGTAATCATATCTTCTGGATAGTATTTAGGTCCTTCTGGTAATTCTGCAACCATTAATTCTAATAATTTATCTACATTTTTACCCTTTATAGCTGATATTGGTACTATCTCTTTAAAATCAAACTCTTTTGCAAAGTCTGCTAAAGATTTTGCAACTACATCTTGAGTAAATTCATCAATTTTATTTAAAACTAAGAAAACTGGAGCATTTTTACTTTTTAATGACTCTAAAATAAACTTATCTCCTCTTCCTATTTCTTCACCTGGATTAGTTAAGAAAAGAATTAAATCAACATCCTTTGTTGAATCCTTAGCTGAATTAACCATATATTCTCCTAGCTTGTGCTTAGGCTTGTGAATACCTGGTGTATCTACGAATACCATTTGATAGTCATCTGTAGTTAATATTGTTTGAATATTATTTCTTGTTGTTTGTGGTTTATTTGAAACTATTGAAAGTTTCTCTCCCATTATATAGTTCATTAAAGTAGATTTACCTACATTTGGTCTCCCTACTATTGATATAAATCCTGATTTAAACATTCTTCCTCCTGTTACTCTAGATCCTTCTTTGTAAAAGATCCTGGCAATATTTCATCTAAAGTTTTTTCTATATAATCATTTTCATTTTTTATAATGTAAATTTTCATATCTTTGCTTTCTGCAAATTCTGTAATCACCTGTCTACATATACCACATGGATATGTGTAATTATTAACATCACCAATAAGTGCAAGCTCTTTTAATACTTTATTACCCTTTGATACCCCATTAAATATAGCAGTACGTTCTGCACAATTTGTCGCTCCATATGATGCATTCTCAATATTACATCCAGTATATATATTTCCATCTTCAAAAAGTGCTGCTGCTCCTACCTTAAAATTTGAATATGGACAGTATGCTTTTTCTCTTGCTGAAATTGCCTCTTTTATTAATTTTATGTTTGCCATATAACATCCCTCATTTCTAAATTGTATAAACTATATCTTATTATGTGCTATTTATTATATCACTAATACTTAATTAAAAAAAGTTTTATGTCTAAAGGTTTATAATTTAAAAATGGTAAATATAAGTAATGTTATTAAAATACCAAATAGAGCACCTACAATAACCTCAAAAGTTGAATGAACTTCAGAGTCTACTCTACTCTGTGCTGTTATTATCGCCATAATAAAACTAAGTATAATACATATAGGCTCTTCTGTTATTAAGGATATAGCCGTAGCTAATGAAAAAGCTAGCGCACTATGTCCACTTGGCATTCCTCCCTTTAGTGGTGTACCTTCTCCGAATATTGCCTTTACTATTATTGTTACTATACAAACAATAACTAGTACAATAAATATAGTATATGGCTCAGATCCTTTTATTTTATGAAGTAATATAAGAGATAAATTAGATAATTTATCCCAAAATATAATATACCCAACTACGACTGCATTTATAGCCGTTAAAAGCACTGCTCCCGCCGCTACATTTTTAGAAATTTTAGCAAGGGGATGATAATGTTTAATATTCATGTCAACCACTGCCTCTATTGCAGTATTTAAAAGTTCTGCTCCAATTACCATAGTTATAGTTACAGCAAGTATTAAAAATTCACTTTTTGAAACATCAAAACAAAGACATGCTATTAACACTAGCAAAGTTAACACCATATGTATCTTCATGTTTCTTTGAGTCCTAACAGTATAAATTATTCCATCTATAGCATTATTAAAGCTATCAACAATCTTTTTTAATCTCATAAAAAGTCACCCTTATTTTTTATCTTGTAATATCTAATTTCCCAAGTATTTCTTCTTCTCTTCTTCTCATTATTTTTTTGTCTTCATCCTCCATATGGTCATATCCTAGAAGATGTAATACCGAATGTACTACTAAATAACAAGCTTCTCTTTCGAAGGAGTGATTGTACTCTTTACTTTGTTCTAATGTTCTTTCTAATGATAACACTATATCACCCAAAACTAACTCTTCGCCATCCATAAATGTTGCATCAAAGTTATTACCTTTATACATTTCTTTAAAAACTTTTTTATTATCATAATCTAACATTGGAAATGAAAGCACATCTGTTGCTCTATCTATTCCTCTCGTCTCATTGTTTATACCTCTTATTTCTTCATTATCTACAAAAAGCATAGATATTTCACAATCAATATAGACTTCTTCTTCTTTTAAAGCAAACTCTATAACACTTTCAAGTTTTTTAATAAATTCATCTGTTACTTCTATTTTATCCTGTCTGTTATCTACATAAATCATATAAATTCTCCTTATTAATTTAATTATAAATTAAATTATGGGGAGTATCGCTCTCCCCATAAAAATTAACTATTTTTAATCTTCTTCTCTGTTGGATACTCTATTCTTTGATGATAAATACCATATAGAGCCTTAAGAAAACACTTACGTATCTTCTCTAAATCTTTTAGTGTTAAATCACAATTGTCTAACTGTCCTGAGTAAAGCTTATCCTTAATAATATTATTAACCATTTCTTCTATTTTGCCTTTAGTCGGCTCAGAAATAGATCTAACTGCGGCTTCTACACTATCTGATAGCATTATTATTCCAGCCTCTTTACTGCTTGGAATTGGTCCTGGATATCTAAAGTCCTCTTCTTTTACATCTTCAGGATTTTCCGCATTATTTTTCATAGTATAGTAAAAATATTTAACAAGTGTTGTACCATGATGTTGTTCTATTATATCTTTAATTACATCAGGTAAATTATATTCTTTCGCAAGTTCTACCCCATCTTTAACATGAGATATTATTATTAGTGTACTTAAATTAGGATTTATTTTATTATGAGGATTTTCTTTTCCTATTTGATTTTCACCAAAGAAAAATGGCCTCTTAGTCTTACCTACATCATGGAAATATGCTCCTACTCTTGCTATTACAGGATTTGCATTAATTTCTTCTGCTGCCATTTCTGCAAGATTTGCAACTAACATACTATGGTGATATGTCCCTGGTGCTTCCATTAATAATTTTTTTAGTAATGGATTATTAGGATTTGATAATTCAAGTAATTTTAATGTTGTAACAACATCAAAGCTTGATTCTAAAAATGGTAACACCCCAATAGCTAAAACAGCCGAGAATACAACTCCTACAGCTGCAAGCCCACTAAACATTAATATTTCTTTAAAATTATTTGAAAGTAATACACCAGTTGTAAATGTAAGTAGCGCACTCATTATCATCAGAGATATTGATGAATAAAATATATCATTTCTTTGTTGCATTTTTCTAAGTCCAGTAGAACCTAATATAGCATTTAGAATTCCAAGCATTATAATTTGAGGATTAAAATTGACTAGAGCTCCTATTATAATTACATTTATACTACATACAACAAGGGATAATTTATAATCAACTAATAATGATATAAGTATAGGTGCACAAGCAAGAGGAATTGCAAAAGGTGATAATCCACCTATTACTCTTGCTAAAATAAAACTAAATATATTTATTATATTCATAAGTATAATAAGCTTAGTGTTTTTATAAACTTCTTTATGATTTTTTGATATATATACATATTGTGTAAAGAAAACTACTATTGTAAATAGAGCAAGCACAGCATAAAGGATTAAGAAAGAAGTACCTCCACTTTGGTCTAGAAGTCCTAAATCTTCAAGAACAGCTATCTGCTCTGCTGTAACAGGTTCCCCTTCACTTACTATAGTTTGATTCTTTTTTATAATTACTTTAGGTACATTTTTTTGTACTTCTTTTATAAGTTCATCTGTTTTTTCTTTATCGTAGAAGAAATTCGGTTTTAATTCAGGCAAAATTAACTTTTTAAGAACTTTCTTTACATTAACTGAAGCATTCATTTCATTAATTCTTCTTTCTGTTAAATCAGTTGCCTTTTTTATACTTTGTTCGTTACCATCTTGAATATTCTCTTCATACACTTCTTTTATGATTCCGTTAACTTCAAACTTTATATCATTTAGAGTTTCTTGTGACAAAGCAAGTAATACTTTATAATCACTTTCAGATAAATTACTATTACCTAGCTTTGAAAGTTCTTTTAGCTTCTCTTTTTCATCATCAACTGTGGTATTTAAGTTTATAATTTTATTTAGAACATCATCAATGTTCTTTTCCACCTCATTTTGAATTTCACCTTTAAGAGTATACGGTTTATCAATCTTCTCCGTGGCTTCTTTAATTCTCTCTTGAGTAGCTAATTCATTCACCGTATCTCTAGGTGCTTTTATATCTACCCTTGCAATGTCTCCCTCTTTTAAATCATATTGTTTAGGTGCAATTGCAGTTATAAGTAATATATATGTTATAACAATCGTAATTGTATTTATTAAAAATCTTACATATTTCTCTTTAGGTTTAATTTCAATTTTATTTCTTCTTATCAAGTTTACCACCTTCTTATCAACTAATATATAGCCTCCTGTTATGATGCAATATCTTCTTCAACTGCAAATCTTGCAATAATTTTTATCTTTCCATCGCCAATATATTCTACATCATAATTTCTTCCTACCACTTTAGCTTCATTAGTTAGATCTTTTACAAGAAACTTTTCAAGTTTTTTAACGGATTCTTCTACTATTTCATCTTTATTTAAGTTTATTTCTTTATTTTCCATTTCATAATAAGTAACAGACTGTACTATTCCATCTTTATCTTCTATTTTATCATAGTTCTCAAAGGAATTTGTAGACTTTTTTAAGTAAATTTTCTTTCCACCTATATTTAAATAGATATCCCTATCTTTATTTCCTGTTCTCTCTAATTTTTTACCATTTATTTGAACCTCCAAACTCCTTTCATAGAATACATTAGCTATAACTACTCCTTCTGGATTCACGGCATATTTTTCTTCTCTAAGTCCATCATAAGGATATATTAATATATCACCTTTTTTTACTATATCTCCAGGCTTTACAGCAGCTGTTCCAGATTCAGTATATATTCTCTTTATCTCTCCATCTTTCTTTGCTATTATTTCACCTTCTCTTCCATCAGAAATTTCAGGCGGATTAACCTTTTCCTCAACTTTAAGCTTTAAACTTGATCCTTCCATCCTTGCTCTAACCCAAAGTATTTCTGGACTAAGATCTTCTAATTTCTTTTCAATATCATATACATTTATTTGGCTTTTACTTAATCCTTGTTTAATACCTAATCCACTAAGCATCTTTCTAACTTCGAAAGGAGATACATTCTTTTCTGTCTCTATATCAATAGCCCATATACGAGTTGAAAGTATAAATAACATAGCTAAAAATATCAATCCTCCAATTACAAAAGAGATCCTCTTTTTTAATCTAGAAAATCTTATTATAGCACCTTTTCTCTTTAATATTTTTATCTTTCCATTACACCTTTTAACAATTTTTTTTACATCATCATAATCTTCACCATATATATTCATAGTAAAGGTGGCTGCATCAATTCTTCGTATATTATCTACTCTTATATCATTTTTCCATAGTGCATTTAACATTTGTTCTGTATTTATAAGGGTTACTTCTACTGTTATTATTGTTAATTTTTTTGTTTCAAAGTTCATTATACAAAATCTCCATAATTAATTGATTTAAATTTCCCACTCAAAACTATTGTTTCTGAGGCTATATATAGAATCTCAAAATTCATCCCATCTATTTTTACGATTCCCTTATTTGTTTTAACTTTTATACACTCATTTTCGAAACTCTCTATCCCCTTATGATTTTCAATGGTTATCTCACTATCTCCCAAGACCGTTATCTTAGGTAACCCCATTATTACATCCTTAGGAAGGTCCATTTTTTCTAAAATCTCATTTTTCTTGTTTACTAAACTTTCTCTCACTAAATCCTCTCCCCACAATATTTCTATCATAGTAATTTATGATTTTTATATTGTTTTAATACCAAAAAGAAGGTGAGCTTTAATAACGCTCACCTTCTTTTAATCTAAATATATTTAATCTAAGCATAACAAAAAGGACTCTTACAAGAGTCCTTTTGCTATTTATTATTTAAATAATTTTTCACTATTTGACTTACAAGTTTGCCATCAGCTTTACCAACTGTCTTTGGTCTAACTAACGCCATAACTTTTCCCATGTCTTTTATGCTATTTGCACCCGCTTCTATAGCTGATTCCTTAACGATTTGTAAGATTTCTTCTTCGCTTAATTGCTGAGGAAGGTAATTTAGCAAGATACTGATTTCAGCGTTAGCTTCATCTACTAAATCTTGTCTATTACCTTTTTCAAACTCAAGCACAGCTTCTCTTCTTTGCTTGACTTCTCTCGCTAATATCTCAATTACTTGACTATCATCTACAGGTTTACTATCTGTTTTTTCAACTAGTAAAATTGCAGCTTTAGCAGTACTTAATACATTAGCCTTAAACTTGTCTTTTGCCTTTAAAGCAGTTTTCCAATCTTCTTGAAGTCTCTCTTTAATTGTTGGCATTTTCTATACCTTCTTTCAAAATACTACTTGAACTTTCTCTTTCTAGCAGCTTCTGATTTCTTTTTCTTCTTTACGCTTGGCTTTTCGTAATGTTCTCTCTTTCTAACTTCTGAAAGAACTCCAGCTCTAGCACATTTTCTTTTAAATCTTCTTAACGCACTTTCAAGTGTTTCGTTTTCTCCAACTTTTATTTCTGACATAATTATCCCTCCCTCCGCTAGCTTAAATTATCAATTCAATCAGCTACGGGCTTAATAACACAAGCTATATTATACATTATTCATGTTAATTGTGTCAACAATTTCATGAAAGATTTTTTAGCCTGGTGGCCATTTTAATTCTCTCCCACCTAAAACGTGGAAGTGCATATGATCTACAGTTTGACCGCCTAGAACTCCACAGTTATTTACAACTCTATATCCATCTTCTGAAATACCTAGTTCACTTGTTATTTTATTTATAACTTCAAAGATGTGTGCAACTACATTTGAATTTTCTTTTGTTATGAAGTTAGCACTTTTTATATGTTCTTTAGGTATAACTAAAAAATGAACTGGAGCCTCTGGACTTATATCATAAAAAGCATATACATATTCGTCTTCGTATATCTTATTTGATGGAATTTCCCCATTAACTATTTTACAAAAAATACAGTCTGACATAAACTCACCCCCTTTAACAGAGTAGTTACTTTATTATTTTACCACTTTTCCCTCTGCATAGTCACCCTTTGATGATAAAATTTTCACTTTTATTATATCTCCAATATCATCTTTAGAGGCTCCCTCTACATGAACTTTAATAAAGTTTCTAGTATATCCTTCATATATTCCTTCTTTACCTTTTACTTCTTGCTCAATTAATATACTCATTTCTCTTCCTATTAAGCTTTCAGTAACCTCAGCTTCATTTTTTTCATTAAGCTCTATTAATTTTTTACTTCTTTCTTCTTTTTTAGTTCCGTCAACTTGATCTTTCATATCTGCTGCTTTTGTTCCAGTTCTTGGACTAAACTTAAATATATGCGTTTTAGTTAATTTATTTCTCTTTAAGAATTCATATGTTTCATTAAACTCTTCATCAGTTTCTCCTGGGAATCCAACGATAACATCTGTTGTTATTGACGCATCTTCTAGAGTATCTCTTAATACATTAACTATTCTCTCATATTCTGCAGCTGTATATCTTCTATTCATTCTCTTTAATGTAGCATCACATCCACTTTGTAATGATAAATGGAATTGTGGACAAAGTTTTTTCATATTCTTAATCTTCTCTACAACATCATCTGTGAAAAATGCTGGTTCTATAGAGCCTATTCTAACTCTTTCTATTCCATCAATTTTCTCTATCTCTTCAAGCAATGTAACTAAATTAACATTACCTTCTAAGTCTAATCCATAAGAGGCTGTATGAATTCCTGATAATATTACTTCTTTAAAGCCATGGGCTGCAAGTTGTTTTATTTCTTCAAGAACGCTATTGAAGTCTTTTGAACAAACAGCTCCTCTTGTGTATGGTATTAAACAATATGCACAAAATCTATTACATCCATCTTGTATTTTTAAGAATGCTCTAGTTTTATCTCTATAATCTTCTATCTTTAATTGTTCAAAATTCTTATTTCTAAGTACTCCACCAACTTCTATTTGTGGTTTTTTCTCATCCATAGCTTTATTTACGTAATAAACTACTTCTCCCTTGTTTCTACTTCCAAGAACAACATCTACGCCTTCTATTCCTGAAACTTCTTTAGGAGCGATTTGTGAATAACATCCAACTACTGCAATTATAGCATCTGGATTTAATCTTCTTGCTCTACCTATTATTTGTCTTGATTTTTTATCTCCCATATTCGTAACTGAACATGTATTTACAACATATACATCTGCAATTTCTGTAAATTCTACGACTTCATACCCTTCTCTTACAAACTTTTCAGTCATAGCTTCTGATTCATACATATTTACTCTACATCCTAATGTAGCAAATGCAACTTTCATTAAATTATTCCTCCTAGATCTCCTAACTCATATTGAATTAATGAAGTGGCCACAAAGCCGGCTGTTTCTGTTCTAAGTATTCTTTTACCTAAAGTTATTATGTAAGCTCCAGCATCCTTCAATCTTTCAATTTCACTCTCTTCAAATCCACCTTCTGGCCCTACTATTATACAAACTCTTTTTATATTTTCCTTATCTATATCTTTCATAAGTCCTTTAATTCCATAGTCCTCTTTATTTTCATATGGAACTAAGATTAAGTCAAAGGTATTTATTTCATTTATTAATTCATCAATTCCAATTGGGCTTAAAACTTCTGGAATTACACTTCTTTTACTCTGCTTACAAGCTTCAAGTGCTATTCTATTTAATCTATCTAATTTCTTAAAATCACCCTTAAGTTTTACATCTACCCTTTCAGTTATAAGTGGAATAAACTTACTTACTCCAAGTTCTGTACCCTTTTGAACTATTAAGTCCATCTTTTGAGCTTTCGGCATTCCTTGAAATAATACTATTTCAACATCACTTTCGTTATTTATATCTAGCTTTTCAATTATATCTAATGTAACCTCACTCTTTGTTACTTCATTTATTTTAGCTAAATATTCTACACCAGCGCAGTCATTTAAAACTACCTCTTCACCTTCAGCTAGTCTTAAAACTTTATAAATATGTTTTACATCTTCCCCTACTATTTTCCCTTTATTATCAAATATATAGTTTGATGGGGTAAAAAACTTATGCATTTACTCTTCACCTAACCTTTATTTTGCTTTTGCTATAATACAGTTCCATTCTCCATCTTTGTTAACTTTAATAACTTCAAAGCCTGCTTCTTCTAATTTATCAGTAACCATACTTACTCTTTCATGTATAATACCTGATGTTATGAACATTCCACCGCTTTTCAGTACTCTCTTAACATCATCAATTAGTATGCATATTACTTCAGCAATAATATTTGCAACAACTATATCAGCTTTTCCTTCTATTACTTCAACTAGATTTCCATAAAGTATTTCTATATTATCTAAATCATTATATCCTACATTTTCTTTAGCAGATTCTACTGCAACCGGATCTAAGTCAACACCTACCGCTTTTTTAGCACCAAGCTTAGCTGCTGCTATTGCAAGTATCCCTGATCCTGTACCGACATCAAATACAGTACTATCTTTTTCAACATATTTTTCTAAGGCTTGAATGCACATTTTTGTTGTTTCATGATCGCCTGTTCCAAAGGCCATACCTGGATCTAATTCTACTACTAGTTCCCCTTCGTTTTCTTTGTATTCTTCCCATATTGGTTTAACAACAATATGTTCTCCAACTTTTGAAGGCTTATAGTACTTTTTCCAGTTATTTGCCCAATCTTCTTCATGAGTTTTAGTAACTTCGACTCTTCCTTCTCCAACATTGAATCCCATTTCTTTTATTTCTTGTACTTTTTCTTTTACATATGTAACAACTTCATCTATATTATCTTCCTCTGAGAAATATCCTTTAACTACAGCATACTCCCCCTTATGTTCTAAAACATTTATATCTGCAAAGTCCCAAGTTAATGGTCCTTGTTCTCTTTCTAATATATCATTAGGGTCTTCTACTGAAACTCCCTTGCAGTCTAATATATAAAAAATACCTTCTATAGGTTCAAGTGCCTCACTTGTTGTAATAACTTTTACTTCTATCCATGATCCTTCCATGAAATTCATTCCTTTCTCTTTCATTTATTAATGAACTTAATAAATAATTTTACCCTTTTTAAATGAAATCTGTCAAGAAAAGCTTAAAACCCAGATGAATATATATTCATCTGGGTTTTAGTGAAACTTTAAAATGTATCATTTATAAATCTCTCTTTAATCTTTTTTGTTAATTTAATATTGCTTTTATCTTTTATAATATATAATAATCCTACCCCTTAATTCCACCTATATTAACTCCTTCAGTTAACTTCTTATGGAATATTGAATAAACAATTATTGTTGGTACCATTACTATAACCATACCGGCAAACATTGCACCCCAATCAGTTGCAAACTTATTTACTTCCATTAAATTTTGAAGTCCTACAGGTAATGTTTTCTTTGAATCTTGAGTTATAAACGTCATTGCCATAGCATATTCATTCCAGAATCCCATGAAATTAAATATTAAAACTGTTATTATTCCAGGCTTTGCAAGAGGAACTATAACACTTGTTAATGTTCTTGTATAACCACATCCATCTATCATTGCAGCTTCTTCATAATCTTTAGGTATACTTTGCATAAATCCTATTAATATATAAATTGAAAATGGTAATTGTAAAACTGCATAAACTAAACTTAGTGCTACTCTATTATTTAATAAACTTAAATCACTCATTATTAAGAATAATGGTACTATTATATATACTGATTGTATAAATAATCCCGCCATATATGAATTCTTTAAGAAGTTTGATCCTATAAATTTATATCTAGATAGTACATAAGCTGATGGTACTGCAAGTATCATTAAAAAAGCTAATGCTAGTAATGTTACTATTATTGAATTTATAAAATAATCTCCCATATTTGCTTTAGTAAAAGCATTTGTATAATTTTCAAATTTTAATGTTTCCGGTAGTGCCCATGGTGCAGTAGTAAATTCACTTGGTGATTTTAGTGAAGATAAAACTGTCCAAATTAAAGGAACAATAACAAGCAAGCTTCCGAAAATCAATACTATTCTCAATGTCCAATTTTTAATTTTTTCGCCTTTATTTTTAACTCTCATAGCTATTCTCCTCTCTTTTATGCTTCACTCTTTTTTGTTATTCTATTTAAAATAAGTGCAAGTCCAACTGCCATAATAAATATTACGACCCCTATAGCCATTGCATAACCATAGTTAGAATTAACAAAAGCTTGCTTGTACATGTAAGTTAGCAATACTTCTGAACCACCATCTGGACCTCCTCCAGTCATTACATTTACAAATATAAAACTTAAATTAAATACTCCAGTTATAAAGAATACTAAAGTAACTCTTACAATTTCCCAAATCATCGGTAATGTAACATATCTAAATCTTTGCCAAAAAGTAGCTCCCTCTATATCTGCCACTTCATAAAGTTCTGGTGGAATTCCATCAAGACCTGCCATGTATATTACCATATAATATCCTACAGCTTGCCACACCATTGCCATCGCAAGTGCCCATAATACAGTTTTAGGATCTCCAAGCCAAACTAGCTGAAGAGACTCTAGCCCAAGCATTTCAAAGAAAGAATTTAATATACCAATTGAAGGATCATAAATGTATGTAAATAGGACCCCTATTACAACCATAGATAAAACATTTGGGAAGAAGAAAACTAATCTATAAAAATTCTTTTCTTTAAGTTTTCCTTGTGTTAAAAAGATTGCTAACAATAATGAAAAAACTATTGTTATACTTGGAAATACTAAAAGTAAAAATCCTGTATTTTTTAAAGATTTTATAAAATATTCATCTGTAAAGAGAGTTTTAAAGTTATCAAAGCCTATAAAAGTTGCATTATCTGATAATCCTCCCCAGCTATATAAAGACATACTAAATCCTTTTATTATTGGGTACACCATAAATAAACAAAACAATACTAATGCAGGAATTATGCACCACGCTATAAATACTTTCTTTTTATTATTTTTCACGTATCTCACTTCCAATGCTATATATTTAGTAATGGTTGGGTTTTACCCCAACCATTATCCATTATTTTAATATTTATTATTTTTTTAATGCTTCACGAAGTTTTGCATCTGCTTTTTCAAGCTTATCAGCCCACTCTTTAGCTGTTAACTTCTTATTCATGATTGAAGCCATTGGATTGTACACTTCATCAGCGATATTAACTTCAGTTCCAGTTACTGTCTTAAAATCAACAGTTATTGGTTTAACACCATCTTCAAATATTTTGAAGCACTCATAGTTTGATTGATTTAAGTTTTCTTTAGCAAATTCTAAACCTTTTTTAACTGGTACAACTGCACCTGCTAATTTAGAGTTTGATTTAACATTTTCATCTTTGTATTGGAATGCTAAGAATTTCTTTGCTAAATCCTTGTTCTTAGCAACTTTTGGAATATACATTTGTTCTATCATAGTAGTCGCATATCTAGTATCTCCCTCTTTAAATACAGGAGGAGCCATAAATCCAAATGAGAAACCTTCTTTTGGAATTGTATTTTTCATTTCCTCTTCAAACCAATTTCCATTTGGTATAAATAAAGCTTTTCCATCTAAGAATGCTTGTTGTGCTGCTGTATGGCTCATACCAACTGTTCCTTTTAATAAGTAATCCTCTTTTCCTATCTTTTCAAATGCTTCTAAAGCTTTCTTAGCTCCTTCGCTATTCCAAGCTCCTTCTTCATAATTAAATACTGCTTTTAAGTCTTTTTCTCCACCAGCTGATGCAATCATTGGCCATATCATAGCTTCATTATATGATGGATTTAAGCCTTGGTAAGTGAATAATGCTTTTCCATCAGCTTTAGCCTTATCACCTAGAGCAAAGAATTCATCCCAAGTTTTTGGTGCTTTATATCCTTTGTCTTCAAAGTAAGTTTTGTTATACCACATACCTGTTACATTATAGTAAAGTGGTGCTAAATATACTTTTCCATCTCCATATGGGGCGGTAAGTGAAGTATCTAAGAATCCATCTAAAATTTTATCTTTAAGCTTTCCGCCTCCGTCTGGATCTTCACCTTCAAATACATCTGATATATCTTCTAGTGCATTATCTTTTATTAAAGATGTAGCTAGTCCAGATTTATCAGTTGATCCTAAGTATATAAAATCTGGTGCATCTCCTGATGCTATTCTTGGTCTTATTATTTCACCAATCTTTGGATTGGCTTCAACATTAACTTTAACCCCTGGATTTTCTTCTTCAAACTTTTTACTAATCTCTTTCCAATACTCTGAACCATGTCCGCCTTCAAATACTGCAATATTTAATACTTGTTCTTCTTTCGGTTTTGAATCTGTTTCTGTAGTTTTGTTTCCACAACCTGCAAACATTGATAGACCTACAGTTGTCGCTGCTAAAAGAGTTAGCATCTTAATACTTCTCTTCTTCATTTTTTCTCCCCCTTAAATACTTTTTATATTTACTTTATAATTACCTTACAACTAAATATTACCATTAATCGTTTTCACTTAATATAAACGCTATTTACAATAATATGGAATATTTTTACGTAATTATTTGTAACATTTTTTCTTAAATTCACTAGGATTTATACCATAAAATTTTTTGAATAATTTATTGAAATAAAACTGGTCATCAATCCCTACCATTAAGGAGGCTTCCTTTATCATAATAGATTTATTTGAAAGAAGTTCTAGTGCTCTATTCATCTTTCTTTCGTTAATAAAATAAGTAATATTTTTACCTGTTTCATTCTTAAAAATTCTACTTAAATAACTTTCATTCATATTTATAGTTTTAGATAGCATTTTTAAAGAAATCTTTCTTTCTATGTTTTTATCTATATAATTTATAATATCTTCAATTTCTTTTCTATATGCTCTATTATTTGCATCATTTATCCAATTTTCTATATTTTTAAACTCTTCTCTTAGAAAACTCTTAAGAATAAGTATATCTTTACTACTTTCAATAGCTTTTCTTATATAATTAAATTTATCTACATTTTTGAATCCTTTTTGCAATTCATTTCCTTCTATATTTGCAAGAATAAATATAAATAATTCTTTTACATACTTAGGATTAGCTTCTTCCTTTATTACATAATCAATTATTTTATCTACCAAACAGGAATTATTGCTAAACTCTCTTTCACGTACATTTTTTACAATTTCCATTGGATATTTTATTTTTGTATAATCAATATATTTAAAATTCGGCATTGTTGAACAATCTATAACAGATTCTTCCCCTAAATAAAATCTCCATTGGAATAAATCTACTATCTCATCAAAACAATTTCTAAAACTTTTTTTCCCAACATATTCTTTAGATACTGCAATTGACATAGTTATATTTAAATATTGTTTTATATTCTTTATAATGGTGCTGTTTATATTAATTAAATTATTTTTTTCACTATTATTAAATATAATTATTCCACTATGATTATTTATAAATATTAATTTATAATTTATATCCTTATATATAGTTTCATCTATAATATTTTCTATATTTTTTTTAAGGTTCGTATGCTCTTTTATTTTTTCTTTATAAATTTTATCTATATTATCTACTTTAAAGTAGCTAACATTAAAACCCTTATCTAGTATTTTAAACTCTTTATTATCAATACACTTTAAAAATTCTTTTTCATCAATTTCTTCGTGTTTTGTCATAAGAAGTAAATTCTTTTTTAAGTCTTCAATATCAAAGTTTTCTATACTTTTACATTTTAAATTATTAAACTCTATCTCCTTACTCACTTGATTTATTATACCCTCAATATCTTTACCTTCAATAGTAACCTTTAACAAATAATCAAAGGCTCCTTCTTTCATCGCCATTCTTACTAAGTCATAATCTCCATGATTACTTAAAACAATAACTTTACTTTGTATATTTCGTCTCTTAACCTCTTTTATAAGTTCTATTCCATCTAAATTAGGCATTTTTAAATCAGTTATTATTATATCTGGTATATCTTCATCAATAACTTTTAATGCTTCAATACCATCTTTTTCATATCCAATAACTTCACAATTAAGTTCTTTCCAATTTACTATATTCCTCATAGCTATTCTAATTAACTTTTCATCATCTACGACTAAAACTTTAAGCATTTAATTCCCCTCCATCTTTATTTACCGGTAGCATTATCTTAACTTCTGTTCCCTTATCAATCTCACTTTTTAATTCCACTGTATATTCCTTGCCATAAGTTAATTTAATTCTTTCACATACGTTTTTATATCCAACCCCAGATAATTTCCCCTCTTTTTTTTCTTTATGCTTATGTTGATTAAAACCCTTGCCATTATCTTTTATAAGTATTTCTAGTATATTATTCCTTTCTGATATTATAATATCTATTTTTTGATTATCCTTATCCTCATCAAAGCCATGAAGTATAGAGTTCTCTATTATAGGCTGAAGTATAAACTTAATTATTTTATAATTATAAAATTCCTCTTCTATATGATAATCAACTTCAAAAGAATCTCCATATCTAAGTTTTTGTATTACTATATAACTTTTTATATTATCTATTTCTTCTCTTATAGTTACAAATTCATTTGAGTCCACTATCGTATTTCGCAGTAGCTTTGCTAAAGCTCCAAGCCCATTTGATACTGATGTATCTTCATTCATTACCGCTATCCATTTTAATGTATTTAACGTATTAAATAAGAAATGAGGATTTATCTGAGCTTGTAGCATTTTTATCTCTGATTCGCGTTTTAGTTCTTGCTCGTACTTAATTTCATCTAACAAACTATTTATCTTAGAAATTAATCCATTAAATTGCTTTGATAATCTTCCTATTTCATCATTACTATCATCCTCTAAATTAGCATCTATACATCCACTGATTGCTCTATCCATACCTTTAACTAAATTATTTATAGGATTATATATACTTTTATAAATATAATTAGATAAAATAATTGTTAATGCTATAAAAGTTAACATATATATAAGCAAAGTCACTAGTACTCCCCTTATTCTATCTAGAAAACTTTCATATGGTACTAAATTTACAACCTTCCATCCTACTTTACTTACATCTTTATAATTACCTATATACCTTGAAGAATCTATAATCGTCTTATCTCCATTTAAATCTATAATCTTTTTATAAGGAAATTTTTGTTGTCCAAATAAATATTCGTTTCTTTCATTTAGTACTATTATCGATGCTGAATTATCTAAATTTACATTTAGAAAACTTCCTCCAAAAGCCTTCTCATTTAAAGCTACAAAAATATATCCATTTACAACTTTAGTCAATGGATCTCTAATAGCTCTAGACATTGATATAGCACCTTGTCCATCAATTTGCGTATGAAACCATATAGTTCTTCCTGGAATTTCTTGTGCTATAGCTGAATATTTTAAAACATCTTCTTTTTTAAAATACTTAAATCCTTGAGTGTACAATATAGATAAATCATTTGTAAGTATCTCAACTTCTCCAGCACTTGATAGTAAATGTAGTTTTGAATATAGAAATTCATTCATTCTATTTGCAAAATTATATTCCTCAGTAGAACTCATAATCTTAGATTTATTTAATCCCTCATAAATTAATGGTGATAACAAAACTTCATCTAATTGTTGTTCAAACTTCCCAATATTTAAATTGATATTTTCTTCAACAATATTTAACATCTCATTAGAATAATTATCTATATTTTCTTTAATAATCTTATTGCTTTCTTTATAACCTATAAAAAAAATAACTATCATTGATATTATTGGTATTATTAAAAAACCAAATATCAATCTCTTTTTTATTCCAATAGATCTAATAATATTTCTTTTAAATTTACCCATTCCCCTCCTTAAGCCCCCTTGCCGCATCATATTAATTATTATATCATCTCGGTAAAATTTTTACAAAATTTACTTAATTTAAATATTTATACAAAAAAAGATAGTTATAGGTTTTCCCATAACTATCTTTTAAATTATTTGTATTCAATCCATCTCATTTCCATTGGATTAAGTTTTAATTGCTCCTTAATTTCCCCACCTATGATTAAATCTGTATTCTGTATATATCTAGTATTATTAATTACGACTACTTTTCCTAGTTCCTCAAAGGCTGCACACTCAGTATTTACGTTTGTAACATAATACTTCTTCATTTCATCTTCTCTACCTGCAACAAAATATACTGCTCTTAGAAGTAATCTACAGTTTTGTGGAGTATAAGGAAGACCTGCAAAGTAAACACTTCTTCCCTTTCCAAAAGTATTTACTACAAGATTTGAGTATTCTCTATCTTTAGATAATATCTGATAATTATCACCTTTAGCATATACACCATCCATTCCTTCTCCGAAGTCTAACTCCTCATCTATATCTTCAAGCAAGAAATGCTTATCATTTATATCATTATACTTTCTTGTACTCAATGAAAATCCTATTTCCTTATCTACTCCCATTACATCATCTAATTGGAAGTATCTCCCTTGATATT
Source organism: Clostridium sardiniense (assembly GCF_019753795.1). Lineage (NCBI taxonomy): Bacteria > Bacillati > Bacillota > Clostridia > Eubacteriales > Clostridiaceae > Clostridium > Clostridium sardiniense. The sequence goes on from NZ_JAIKTU010000009.1 coordinate 50,089, forward strand.
GACATGCTGTTGGATCTCCAACACCTATGAAGCCTCCTCCATTATATACCCACTCTCTTATTTTACTAACTAGCTTTTCATCCATCCAGTTGTCTCCACCACTCCAAGCAGTATAAGCATCGCCAGCATTTATTATTACTTTTATATCATCTGAAATCCCTCTTTCTTTTATATCATCAAAGCTTATAAACTCTACATCAACTGGCATGCCACTTAAACATTCTATCACTCCAACATAAGAATAAATTTCTCTATACCATAAAGCATGTGCTACCTGATTTGTTTGCCAAGTTCTAAGTTTACCCCATGAATTTAGCACCCCAACTTTTAATGAAGTATATGACTTTGTTCCCTTTATAGTCTCATGAATTTCTCTAAATTCATTACAAATTTTTTCAACTTCATCTACAAATTCTGGGAACTCCTTAGTTAATCCTAAATATCCACCATATCCTATTCTCTCAAGAGGTTTTCTAAGAATTGCCCTCCTAGCTTGAAGCCAATTTTCTTGTCCTTCTTTAACAGGGTCTCCTCCTTCTGTAAATACATCTGGGAAGAAGTACGGAAGAAATCTACCTTCAGTATATTTAACTCCAGGTATATCACTTATCATTCTCATAGTAGCCCCATTACCTACTGATCCAACAACTGCATCAAGCCCTATATTTTCAAAATATTTTCCATAGGGTTCTGTACCTATCCAATTATCTCCTAAGAACATCATTGCCTCTTTGCCCTTTTCATGACACATATCAACCATCTTTTTTGCAAGGGATGCTACCCATTTTGATTGAAAGTCTATATAGTCCTTATATTCCTTTGTTGGAACTCTAAAGGGCGAATTGTAATATCCTTCATCTACAATATCTTCTGATCTTAATTTATAACCTTTATCTTTTTCAAAATCCTCCATAGCCTTTGGACTAACAGATGAACTGTATCCAAACCAATCAACAAACTTTTCTTTTCCTATTTCATTAAAGCATAAAGTAAAATGATGGAAGAATGTTGTAAATCTAACAACGTCTATTTCTGGATTTTCATCAAGCCATTTTTCTAAAAGTTCTAGCATATGCTTTTGGGATTTAGGTTGTCTACAGTCATATGGAACTTCATGTGGCTTATCCCCCCAATCATTTGTTATATGATTGTACATTTGAGTAGGATCCCATATCATATAAACTAAGAAGTTTACTGTATATTTATGCCACATAACAGCCTCTTCTATTAAAACTTTTCCGTTTTCTCTATCAAAAGTCCATTTATTATTATCTAAGACTTCCCCTGTTGTTCTATCTATAACTTCCCACCAAAGTTTTTCATCATGTACTTTATCTATGTCAAATTGTTCCTTAAAATATCCCTTAAGTAAATCTATCTTTATATTATTTGAAGTTGCAACAACCGGTTCTGACATTAAATAAAGTTGTTGTACCTCATCCATATTTTCTCTAATAAAATCTTGATCATTTCTGGTAGTTAGGTATGTACTATAATTTTTTACACCTAATCCTGTTATTTCTTCGCCAAGTTTTGTGCCATCGCAATCTCTTATAGCATCTGCTCCCCACTTTTCTATTATATCTTTTATATAATCATTCATATTTTTATCAGTTGGTATTGTAACTTTTCCTTTTATCATAATTGATCCCCCCTAAAAGTTATTTAATTAAATTTTAATTTATAGAAGTATGTATTAAAATGGTTGTTTTTTTTAGATATATATAATATTTTTACTTTCATCCATCAAATCATAATAGTAATTAAAATATCACCATAAATAAAAAAAGAAGCCCTACTTAGGCTTCCTTAAATTATTATTTTCTAATGTTTAAATCTCTCTTTATAATCTTTTGGAACCTCTCTACCACTTAGTGTATACGCCATAAGGGCAGCTCCATGCCAAGGCTCTATTTCTGGCTCCTTAATTATACAATTTATACTATCTTCATCTAACATAACCTTTAATGGATCTAATATTAAACCTCCTGATTTAAATACTCCTCCAGTGTATGATAATATAAAGCCATCTTTTAAATTTAAAGTAGTTGATAATGATCTTATATGAAGAAACAAATTATATGCTGCTTCTTCAAATATAAAATTACATACCCTGCACCCTTCTTTTGCAGCAATTGATGCTATTCTAGCAAAGGATGCTATTTCAGTTCTTGAAAATTTTAATCTATTAAAAACAATATCCACCACTTCAAAATAATCCTTTATATCTAACTCCCTCTCCATTATATCTAATAATACTGTCTTTTTTTTTCTTCCATCCTTTTGCTTAGTATATTCATTAATAACCCTAAGAGCTATCCAATATGCACTTCCATCATCACCAATTCCTGGTCCCCATCCTCCGCATCTTGCTTCTATTCCTTCTTTATTTCTTCCATAAGCTATACTTCCAGTTCCAGAAACTATATTTATACCATCATTGCATCCAGTTCCTGCTGCCCATCCTGCAACGGCATCATTTCCAACAGTATAATTTATCCCCTTAAAAATATCCCCTACTATATCATCTATAATATTCTTATCACTCTTACTTTCTCCATATCCAGGTACACCTAGAAATACATGTTCAATATCATTCTTGCTTATATTACTTTCTGATATTATAATATCTAAAGCACTTTTAAGTTCATTCCTTAAATTTATAGCTCCTATTTGATGTATGTGGATTGTGCCTCTTTCTACATCTTTAATTATATTAAGGTTCTCATCTACTAAAATATATCTAGTTTTAGTTCCTCCACCATCTACTCCTAAATAATACATAAATCTATCCCTCCAAAACTTTCTTAAAGCATTACCATATTTTTTATTAATTCTATCAATAAATTTTAACTACAGTCAATGAAATTGCTATATGTTAAAAAAATAATAGTACAAGTAACTATAATTATACATATAATTCTTTTTATAAAAATTCTAAATATTATAACTATAAAAAAAGTAAATTATTTAATAATACTAGTAAAAATAATACATAGTGTTTATTTTTATACATCTTTATAATTAAACTATATTGATTGATACTACGTTTTTAATATTTCAAAACACTAGTTAATTTATTAACTACATAAAGGAGAGTTTAATTATGGCAGGATTAGTACTGAAAAATATCGATAAAGTTTATGATAACGGTTTTAAAGCCGTTAACAATTTTAATTTAAATATTGAAGATAAAGAGTTTATAGTATTTGTCGGTCCTTCTGGGTGTGGTAAATCTACGACTCTTAGAATGATCGCAGGTCTTGAAGAAATTAGTGGTGGTGAACTTTATATAGGGGATACCTTAGTTAATGATGTTGCTCCAAAGGATAGGGATATAGCAATGGTATTCCAAAATTATGCGTTGTACCCTCATATGACAGTTTATGAAAATATGTCTTTTGGTCTTAGATTAAAGAAAATGCCTAAAGATGAAATTGATAAAAAAGTTAAAGAAGCTGCTAAAATCTTAGATATTACTCATTTATTAGATAGAAAGCCTAAAGCATTATCTGGAGGACAAAGGCAAAGAGTAGCTATGGGTAGAGCCATCGTTAGACACCCTAAAGTTTTCTTAATGGACGAGCCTCTTTCAAATCTTGATGCAAAGCTTAGAGTTCAAATGAGAATAGAAATTTCAAAACTTTACAATGATCTTGAAACTACTTTTATATATGTAACTCATGATCAAACTGAGGCTATGACACTTGGAACAAGAATTGTTGTAATGAAAGATGGTATAATTCAACAAGTAGATACTCCTAAAGAAATATATGAGAATCCTGTTAATATGTTTGTAGCTAGCTTCATTGGAAGTCCTCAAATGAACTTCTTATATGGATCTATTGATAATAAAAATGATAATTATACTATTAAAATATTTGAAAATAATATCCCTATTCCTAAAGATAAAATTAATTTACTAAATAAGTCTAAAGGAAAAGATATTATTCTAGGAATTAGACCTGAAAATATTTTTATAACTGATAATATTCCTACTGATAAGAACATGGTTAAGTTTACTGGTACTGTTGATATTTTAGAGAATCTAGGTTCTGAAACTTATATTCATTTAAAGAAAGACGACAGACACATTATTATCAAAGCTGCTGGCGCTTTATCTTATAATAATGGAGATAAAATAACTTTTGCTTTTGATATTAACAAAATCCATGTATTTGATAAGGAGTCACAAGATACGATATTTTAAATTTTAAAATATAGACTTATTTTATCCCCGAAATATTTTTTATACGAAAAAGACATAGAATTAATTCTATGTCTTTTTCGCATAAAAAAAGACTGCTAAAAGCAGTCTTTAAGATTTATTTAAATAAATCTCTAAATCCTTTTTTGTGATGTTCTTCAGCCCCATCAACCTTTTCTCCTGATGCTTCCATAAACATCATTAAAGCTTCTTTTTGCTTTTCATTAAGCTTCTTTGGAATATCAACTATAACTTTAACGTATTGATCTCCTCTTCCACTACTATTAACTCTTGGTACACCTTTTCCTTTTAATCTAAATAAAGTTCCTGATTGAGTTCCTGATGGTACTGTATATTTAACATTACCATCAACTGTTTCAACAGTTATTTCTGTTCCAAGAGTAGCTTTTGCCATTGATATATGTGTATCTACATATATATCATTACCTTTTCTTGTGAATTTATTAGAAGGTGCAACTACTATCTTTATATAAAGATCTCCAGCTGGTCCACCATTGCTACCATGTTCACCTTGTCCTCTAAGTGGCATAACATTTCCAGTATCAACCCCTGCTGGTATATTAACTTTAATCTTTCTAGTCTTTCTAACCTTACCTTTTCCTTTACATGTTGTACATGGTTCTTCAATTATCTTACCAGTTCCATGACATTTATCACAAGTTGTTGTACTTACAAAACTTCCAAGCGGAGTTTGTCTTTGTACTCTTATTTGTCCTGAACCATGACATGATGGACATGTCTTAGGAGTTGTTCCAGGTTTAGCACCCGTTCCATTACAAGTTTCACAATTTTCGCTTCTTGTAACTGATATTTCTTTTTCTACTCCTTTTATTGCCTCTTCAAAAGTTAATCTTACTGTGTATTCTATATCAGCGCCTCTTCTTGGTCCATTATTTCTTGATGAACCACCACCACCGCCTCCAAAGAATGAGTCAAATATGTCTCCGAATCCTCCCATATCTGTGAAGTCGAATCCACCAAATCCACCAGCTCCTGCTCCAAATCCACTTCCATCAAAATCTGCTGTTCCAAATTGATCATACTTAGCTTTTTTCTCTGGATCTGAAAGTACTTGATAAGCCTCATTAATTTCTTTAAATTTCTTTTCAGCTTCAGCATTTCCTTGATTTTTATCAGGATGGTATTTTATAGCTAGCTTCCTAAAGGCTTTTTTAATCTCTGAATCACTTGCACCCTTTTCTAAACCAAGGATTTCGTAATAGTCTTTTTGTGCCATCTATTTTCACCACCATATTTTTTTAAATTTCATAAACTTTACAAAAGGGAAGACGACACTTGCCTTCCCTCCCTGTATTATATAAGAGATTATAGTATATTTACAACTATTTATCGTCTTCTACTTTAAAATCTGCATCTACAACATTATCATCATGTGGTGCTTCATTAGTTCCTTGTGCTCCACCCATGTTGTTTGGATCGAATCCTTCAGCTCCTGGTTGTTGTGCTCCAGCTTCTTGGTATATCTTTGATGATATTGCATAGAATTCTTGAGTTAATTCTTCAATAGCTTTCTTGATACCTTCTATATCATCGCCATCTTTGATCTTCTTAACTTCTTCTAACTTAGCTTGAACTTTTGCTTTATCATCAGCTGAAACCTTATCTCCAAGTTCTTCTAATGTCTTTTCAGTTTGATATACAACTTGATCAGCATTATTCTTAACTTCTATTGATTCTTTTCTCTTCTTATCTTCTTCAGCGAACTTTTCAGCTTCTTTTACTGCATTTTCTACTTCGTCATCACTTAAGTTTGTTGAAGCAGTAATTGTAATGTTAGCTTCTTTTCCAGTTCCTTTATCCATAGCTGATACTTTAACTATACCATTAGCATCTATATCAAATGTAACTTCGATTTGAGGGATTCCTCTTGGTGCTGGTGCTATTCCTGATAATGTGAATCTTCCTAATGTCTTGTTATCAGCAGCCATTTGTCTTTCACCTTGAACTACGTGAATTTCAACTGATGTTTGACCATCTGCAGCTGTTGAGAATGTTTGGCTCTTCTTAGCTGGGATTGTTGTATTTCTTTCTATAAGTGGAGTAGCAACTCCTCCTAAAGTTTCAATTCCAAGTGTTAATGGTGTAACATCTAATAATAATACATCTTTAACTTCTCCAGTTAATACACCTGCTTGAATAGCTGCACCAATTGCAACACATTCATCTGGATTTATTCCCTTTGAAGGCTCTTTTCCTGTAAAGTTTTTAACTGCTTCTTGAACAGCTGGTATTCTTGTTGATCCACCAACTAATAATATCTTATCTATATCATTTACTGAAATTCCAGCATCAGCAATTGCTTTCTTCATTGGTTCAATTGATCTTTGAACTAAGTCATGAGTTAATTCGTTGAATTTAGCTCTAGTTAAGTTCATATCTATATGTTTTGGACCAGTTGCATCAGCTGTGATGAATGGTAAGTTAATATTTGTTTGTGTTGATGATGATAATTCAATCTTAGCTTTTTCAGCAGCTTCTTTTAATCTTTGAAGTGCCATTTTATCTTGTCTTAAGTCGATTCCATTTTCAGCTTTGAATGTGTCTGCAATGTAATCCATGATCTTATTATCGAAGTCATCTCCACCAAGCTTTGTATCTCCGTTTGTTGATAATACTTCAAATACTCCATCACCAAGTTCTAAGATAGATACATCGAAAGTACCGCCACCTAAATCATATACTAATACTTTTTCTTCGTGATCTGCTTTTTCTAATCCATATGCTAAAGCTGCAGCTGTTGGTTCGTTTATTATTCTAAGTACTTCAAGTCCTGCTATTTTACCAGCATCTTTTGTTGCTTGTCTTTCAGCATCATTGAAGTAAGCTGGTACAGTTATAACTGCTTGAGTAACTTTTTCTCCTAAATAACTTTCAGCATCAGCTTTTAATTTTTGAAGTATCATTGCTGATATTTCTTGTGGTGTATATTCTTTATCGTCAACCTTAACTTTATAATCAGTTCCCATGTGTCTCTTTATTGAGATTATTGTTTTATCTGGATTAGTAATTGCCTGTCTTTTTGCAACTTGACCAACTAATCTTTCTCCATTTGCTTGGAATGAAACAACTGATGGAGTTGTTCTTGAACCTTCTGAGTTAGTTATAACAACTGGTTCTCCACCTTCCATAACTGCTACACATGAATTTGTAGTTCCTAAATCAATTCCTATTATTTTTGACATAATTATTCCTCCTTAACGCAAGACCTAGCTTGCTATTAATTTATATTTTATTTATGTTATTTTTATTTTAATTAGCTACTTTAACAACTGAATGTCTTATAACTTTATCTCCTCTTTTGTAACCTTTCATAAATACTTCAGCAACTGAATTATTATCAAGGTTCTCATCTTCAATATGCATTACTGCTTGATGAAGATTAGGATCAAATCCTTCTGATGTTGCTATTTCTTCAACTCCTAACTTTTCTAGAGCAGATTGGAAGCCTTTAAGAGTCATCTCAACACCTTTTTTCATGTCTTCAACACTTCCATTAGCTTCGACAGCTCTTTCTAAGTTATCAAGATTTGGTACTATTTCTTTTAGTACATCTATACATGCATCTGTATAAATACCTTCTTTTTCTTTAGATGTTCTTTTTCTGTAGTTTTCATATTCAGCTGTAACTCTTAGAAGTCTATCTTTTAAAGTCTCAAGTTCGTTAGTTAATTTTTTGTTTTCATCTTTAGTCTTTCTAAACATTTCTAACTCATCCTCTTCTTTTTTATTATCATTTTCCTGAGACTCTTCTACTACTTCCTCTTCTACATTTACTGGCTCTTCCAAATTTTCTTTTATCTCTTCATCAACTATGATATTTTCATCATCTTTGATTTCATTTTCTAAATTTTCATTCTTATCTATCATTTCCTTATACACACCTCGTCTTCTTTAATTTTTAGACTGTCCTTTTAAAGTCTTATTCAATTCTTTCATGACCTGTGCCATTATTGCGATTACTTTTGAATAGTTAATTCTTCTAGGTCCTATCAATCCAATAGTCCCTTTTGCACTATCGCCTAGCGAGTATTCAGCTGATATAACACTACACTCTCTTGCTTCTGGAATATAATTCTCATCACCTATTTTTATTGTTATATCATTTTCAGGTTCTATAAGTTCAACAACACAATCTTTATTATGAAGAAGTGATAATATCTCTTTTGCCTTTTCTATATCGTTGTACTCAGGGAAATTAAAAATATTTGTTGCACCCTCCATAAATACTCTAGATGTATCATCTTCTTTTAAGCATTGATATAATGCTGGGAGCATTGCATTAAATACTTCCTCATACCCATGTAAATCTACTTTTAAGTTATTTATAACCTCCAAGTTAATTTCATCTATTGAAAGATGTAATAGCCTTTTATTTAAGATAATATTTATTTTATTTAATACTTCTATAGAAGGCACTTTATTAATTCTAATTATTTGATTCTTAATAAGTCCACCATCAGTAACAATTACTGCTAAAAGGCTTTTCTCATCAAGATTCATAACTTGGATAGATTTTAAATAGCTCATGCTCATAGAAGGTGTTTTTACAACACATGTAAGATGTGTTAATTCTGAAAGTAAAGCACTTGCATTTTTAACTATCTTATTAACTTCTAACATTGCTGAGTTTATAACATATTCTTTTATCTTTAAATCTTCTTCTTTACTTAAAAGTGGTTTTTCCATTAAACTATCTACATATAATCTATATCCCTTGCTTGATGGAATTCTTCCTGCAGAGGTATGGGGTTGTTCTAAATAACCCATATCTTCAAGATCTGCCATTTCATTTCTTATTGTTGCAGATCCAACTCCTAAGTCATGATTCTTTGCTATTGTCCTAGAACCTACTGGCTCTCCAGTTTTAATGTAATCATTGATAATAGCTTCTAATATTTTTATTTTTCTATCATCAATAACCATATCATCACCTCTACTTATTAGCACTCACTAACAACGAGTGCTAATGACTATATTTAAATAATATTCTCGTTGATTATTTTTGTCAACGAGAATTTTTACTTTTTAATATTAATTTATTCGATTTAATCCATATTATCTTTATTTTTCTTCTATTTACTTCTATTTTTTACTTTTTACAATATAAATTCACTCATAACGTAATTTGATAGTTCTATACCTTTGTCAGTTAGATAAATATTATTATTTTCTTCTTTTAAAAGGCCCTTTTTTATATTCTCCTTAATTACTGATCTATATACATCATATATATCTTTTTTAAACCTATTTTTGAAGTCATCTTTATTTATACCTTGGATCATTCTAAGTCCTAAAAACATAAACTCTTCCATATCTTCTTTTGCAGTATTTTTTACAACATCTTCATATATATCTTTCCCACTACATATTCTTTCGATATATTCTGTTATACTATCTATATTCTTTACTCTACTACCATTTATATATGAGCTAGATGATACTCCTACTCCTAAATACTCTTCACATTTCCAGTAAACTTTATTATGATAACATTCCATACCTTCTTTTGAATAATTAGATATTTCATATTGATGATATCCATTAGCTTCTAATATATCTTTAGTTAATTTATACATTTGTCTTTCATCATCTTCTTTTGGAAGATTAAGAATACCTCTTTCACTCATATTATAGAAAGGGGTTCCTTCTTCAATAATTAGACTATAACATGATATGTGCTCTGGCTTTAACTTAATAATCCCCCTTAATGTTTCTTCATAATCAGAAATACTTTGATCTGGTAGACCAAACATAATATCAATATTTATATTTTCAAATCCAAACTGCCTAGCTCTATTGTAATTTTCACAAAATTCTTCTATTGTATGTATCCTTCCTATTTTTTTAAGCAGATTATTATTAGTTGTCTGAAGTCCCATACTTATTCTATTCATCCCACAATCTTTTATAATTCTAAGCTTACTCTCTGTTAATGTTCCTGGATTACATTCTATAGTCCTCTCTGCATTCTCTATATAACTTAGGCAATTTAACTTATTTAATAACTTATATAGATTATCTTCATTTAAGTGTGATGGTGTTCCACCTCCAATAAATAAACTTTTAATAACTTTATCGCTACACTTTATATCTATCTCTTTAATTAAAGAATTTATATAATCATCTTCTAGACCTTCCCTTCCAGCATATGATGGAAAATCACAGTAAAAACATTTTTGCTTGCAAAATGGAATATGTACATATAATGCAATTTCTTTCATTTTAAATTCACCTTCTTCTTTTACTTTTAATTATTATAACAAAAAAGAAGACTCTAATCTTAATTTATTAGAATCTTCTTTAATAAATTTATAGTAACGCTTCTGCTTGCTCTTCAAGCAGCTTTAATTCTTTATTCTCAGTTTCTATTACAGAAAAATCGTGTATTTCTTTGAAATTATAGAAAAAGTTTGCAAATGCTATTTTCTGAGCTCTATTTATGTCAAGGTCTATTGCTATTTTATCTAAATAATCTACCTCTAAATCTCCATAATTTCCATCTACTAAAGCTAGTCCAATTAATTCAAAATATATAATTCTTTTTATTCTTTCCTTACTTTTCTTTAAAACCGCTACTATATCATCATAAGATAATATCCCAACTTTATCCTTCTCTAATCCAAGTTCCTTTACATAACCTTCTATTAATCTCTTTTCTTCTCTAGCAACTTCATTATCTACGTTTGCAAATTGATCTAATAAATTTACAAATGCTACTGCCTCTTCATTGTTAAGTTCCTTTAAAAACATCTGACACCCTCCATTTCTTTTGTTTATTATACATTAAAAAGTATCTTTTTTCACTCAACTTAATTAAACTTTAATTTTAATTTATAAAAACTTATTTTATTATAAATTAAACTATTTAAGTTATAAGATCAATTCCAAATATAATTTAAAAGACACCTTATACTTTATTTAACTTCTTATCATTTTCTTTATTTTAAAATTTTGCCACCTCTCTAAAACCAACAATAGCAAATACTCTAAATATTATTAAAGCTAATCCGTCAGTTCCTCCATGAATTATATGTACAGCTGTTCCAGTTAAAGCAGTGAATGACATAATAAAAACACTAGTTACAATTGCTGTTTTCAAATCATATACCAATACATGTAACCACTAATAAAAGATTTTCTCTCCACTATCTGCAAGAACATCGCTTAAAGTGCTATTATATAGATCAATTGAATACTTTATAAATACGAAGTAATAGCTTTGTCAATTTACGTATCTATTACTATCCTACCTAAAAAAATTATTAACTAAAACATATCCTTCTAATTTTAAAAATAACATAAAACATAAAAAGCACTTACTAATAAAGTAAGCACTTTTTCAATAAATTTTTATACTATTATTTAAATTTTTAACTTTAACGCTTAAATTATCACTTTATTTCTTTTCTAATAAATCTATATTGTCTACATTATGCATTATAAGATTCTTCTGAACTCTATATATCCTTGTTTTGATTTCATTATTATCGAATAATATAATAAGTTCATTATTTAAGCCATTATTGTTAACATAGGTGTCTATACTACTTCCTTTTACACTTATAGGAATTATGTCTCCATTACATCTTCTAAGGGTTCCTGTTATGATCCCCTCTCTTCTTAATTTCTTACACTTTATTTTTGGATCTCTTCTACTTACTTCTATCACTTAATATACACCTCCATAATTTCTTATAGTAATGTATATGCAACATAAATAAATTAATTCTTACATCAAAATTTATAAAAAAGAAACTCTAATTTAATTAGAGTTTCTTAAAAACATTTATTAATCTACTTTTAAAATTGACATGAATGCTTCTTGTGGCACTTCAACTGATCCCACTTGTCTCATTCTCTTCTTACCTTCTTTTTGCTTTTCAAGAAGTTTTCTCTTTCTTGATATATCTCCACCATAACATTTAGCAAGTACGTCTTTTCTCATAGCTTTAACAGTTTCTCTTGCTATGATTTTAGCTCCTATTGCTGCTTGTATTGGCACTTCAAAAAGTTGTCTTGGAATAATTTCTTTAAGTTTTTCAGCTATTCCTCTTCCTTTATGATAAGCTCTCTCTTTTGGTACTATCATTGAAAGAGCATCTACTACATCTCCATTTAGAAGAATATCAAGCTTACAAAGATCTGCTCTTTCATATCCTTTGAATTCATAATCTAATGATGCATATCCTCTTGTCTTTGATTTTAATGTATCAAAGAAGTCATAAACTATTTCATTTAAAGGAATATCGTAATTTATTACAGCTCTTGTTTCCTCCATATATTGCATATCAATATATGTTCCTCTTCTATCTTGACAAAGTTCCATAACAGCTCCTACATATTCAGTTGGTGTTATTATAGATGCTTTTACAACAGGTTCTTCCATATAATCAATTTCACTCATTTCTGGAAGATTAGTTGGATTTGTAATATCTAAAACTTCTCCATCAGTCTTTTTTATCTTATATATAACAGATGGTGCTGTTGTAATTATATCTAGATTAAATTCTCTCTCTATTCTTTCTTGAATTATTTCCATATGTAATAATCCTAAGAATCCACATCTAAATCCAAATCCTAATGCAACTGAACTTTCTGGTTCAAAATTTAATGCTGCATCATTTATTTGAAGTTTTTCTAATGCTTCTTTTAATTCTTCATATTTCGCTCCATCAACTGGATATATACCTGAGTAAACCATTGGAATAGCTGGCTTATATCCTGGAAGTGCTTCTTCTGTTTCTCTTCCACTCTCAGTTATTGTATCCCCAACTCTAGCGTCTTTTACATTTTTAATAGATGCTGTTATATATCCAACGTCGCCTGCTCTTAGTTCATTTGTTGGTAAGAATCCTGGAGTAAATACTCCAACTTCTGTAACATCATAAACTTTATTAGTTGCCATAAACTTTATTTTAGTTCCTCTTTTTACTATACCATCTTTAATTCTTACATAACTTACAACACCTTTATAAGTATCATAGTATGAATCGAAAACTAAGGCTTTAAGAGGTGCATCTTCATCTCCTCTTGGTGCTGGAATATCACGAACTACAGCTTCTAATACATCTTCTACATTTAATCCTGTTTTAGCTGATATCATTGGCGCTTCATCAGCTGGAATACCAATTACATCTTCAATTTCTTGCTTTACTTCATCCGCTCTTGAAGATGGAAGGTCTATCTTATTTATAACAGGACTTATCTCTAAATCATTGTCTAATGCTAAATAACAATTTGCTAATGTTTGTGCTTGTATCCCTTGTGTTGCATCAACAACTAATACTGCACCTTCACAAGCTGCTAAACTTCTTGATACTTCATATGTAAAATCTACGTGTCCTGGAGTATCTATAAGATTTAATATATATTCTTCTCCGTTCTCTCTTCTATAAATAAGTCTTGCTGCTTGAGACTTAATTGTTATTCCTCTTTCTCTTTCAATTTCCATATTATCAAGTACTTGTTCTTCCATTTCTCTTTTAGTTAAAGTACCTGTAATTTCTAATAATCTATCTGCTAATGTTGATTTACCGTGGTCTATATGCGCTACTATTGAAAAATTTCTAATAAATTTTTGTCTATCATTTTTCATATATAAAACTGCCCTTCTATGTACAAAAGCAGTTATTTCACCCCCATATATTAAAGTCAAGCTAAATTATATCACACTTTGCATAGTAAGTGTCAATAATTTATAGGTTAATATAACTGCTATTTATTATTTATTTTAAGGCATTATTTTTTCAAATAGGGCCTCTATGTCATTAATTAAATTTACTGATATATTCTTAACTGCTAAAACAGCTTTTTTCATTCCACTTATTAGATATGATTCCTCTTTTATTTTTATTCTTTTATCATTTATAGTTACTAAATATTCCCCTTCATTTTCATTATTATAAATCTTAACATTTGAATTATCTTGAATAAAACTATTAAACTCTTCCCCAAACTCTGTATTAACTATCTTTTTATTATCATCAGTGTTTCCTACTGGTGACAATGATTTAGTATTTATAATATTAATTTTTACTAATCCAATACTAGCAAATATTAAAAGAAAACTTGAAAATATTATTATTAAATACTTCTTCTTTTTCATAAAGTTTCACCTCTTTAAAAATTCCTATTTATAAAGATTTCCACTTTAAGTAAATTTATTCATTTATTCCCCATTTATATGTTCAGCAATTATTCTTGCAACATATTTACCTGATGTCATAGCTTCTTTTGATGTGTTTATATTAGCTCCAACCTCTAAAAGTATTGAATTGCTAAATATATCTTGATTAAATGAATTTATTCCCCTATCGTATGTGTACGTCTTTCTTGCAAGTCCTGGATATAATTCATTAGTTATTGCAGATAATTCTTTTTCTAACTTATCATTAGCTTTAAATTTGGAACTGCTTCTTGAATTTACATACATTATTTTAGCCATACTCTCACCATTTATACTTGTTGTAAATAGATCCTTAGTTTTTTGAGTTGCTTTTTTTAGATCAACACCATCCCTATGAATATCTATTACAAGTTTCAAAGTATCATTATATTTTTTTGCATATCCTTTTACAGTCTCTCTTGATCTATTATAACTATCATTATATGAAGTATCATGTATTGTCCTATCATGTATAACTGATATACCATACTTTTCCTCAAGTTCTTTTTCAATTACATTTCCAACGCCAACTACATTGTAATTTTGATCATTAGTTGACTTTTTTGATTCAGCATAATTTTCTCCTGAATGTGTATGATATATTAAAACTTCTGGCTTTGATTTATTAAGCTCCTTTTTAAGTTTTGGATTATATAAATTATTTTTTTCTTCCGCTGTATACTTTGATACTGCACCATCATTTAATTTAAATGGAGTGTACTCCTCTACTTGGTCGTTTTTTGCTAATTTATCATTTAATTTAAACATCGGGATTTCACTATTTACTAACTTTGCCACACTAATATCTGAAAGCCCTAAGGCTTCTAATGCTATATTTTTTAGTGATAAATTATTTTCATAATAGGCACCCTCATCATAAACTTGAGTTTCTATTAGGGGTATTGAAAAATTTAAGAGTTCTACATACGCAAGGCCACCTCTCTCATTGTTATTTTTCAATATATAGATACATCTTCCAAAAAATACAACTATGAAAATAAGTAAAATCATAATTCCTATATCCATGGAACCTGTTATTTTCTTCACTTTACTTTTTGATATCACATCTTATCCCCTCCCACTTTTAAATATATATGAGGAGATTTACATAATTATTCTTTTAGTAAATTATTTTTTCTTATTTATATATTCAGCTATTACTCTCGCAAGATATTTTGCAGTTGTCATAGATTCTTTTGATGTATTTATATTTGACCCTACTTCTATAAGAATTGAGTTGTTAAATATATCTTGATTAAGTAGATTTATTCCTCCATTCCATGTTTCAACATTTTTTATAAGACCAGGATACAAAGAATTAGTTATACTTACTAATTCTTTTTGCATTTTATCATTAGATTTAAATTTAGAGCTTCCTCTTGTATTTAAATACATTATTCTCGCCATATCTTCTCCATTTATATTAGCTGTAAAAGCTTCTTTTGTTCTACTTGTAGCTTTTTTATGATCTATACCATCTCTATGGATATCAACTACCAATTTGAAGCTGTCACCGTAATTTTTATAATATTTTTTTATAGTTTCTCTAGATCTATCATAACTATCATTATAAGAAACATCATGAGCTGTTTTATCATGTATAACTGATATACCATACTTTTCTTCAAGTTCTTTAGCTATTATACTTCCAACTCCAACTACATTAAGATTTGGATCATCACTAAA
Organism: Clostridium sardiniense; assembly: GCF_019753795.1. Lineage (NCBI taxonomy): Bacteria > Bacillati > Bacillota > Clostridia > Eubacteriales > Clostridiaceae > Clostridium > Clostridium sardiniense. The sequence goes on from NZ_JAIKTU010000009.1 coordinate 66,189, forward strand.
ATTCTTACTCTCTGAATATCCTTCTCCTGTATGAGTATGATAAATTAGAACTTCTGGCTTCGATTTATTAAGATCCTTTTTAAGTTTTGGATTATATAGATTACTTTTTTCTTCTTCTGTATATTTTATTATTGCCCCTTGATTTAACTGAAAAGAATCATACCTTTCTACTTCATCTCTCTTTAATATCTTTTCGTTCAATTTAAATATAGGCATTTCATTCTTTATTAATTTTTCTCCACTTATATCTGAAAGTCCAACTGCTTCTAGCGCTATATTTTTTAGAGATAGATTATTCTCATAATAAGCTTCCCTATCATAAACCTGAGTCTCCACTAAAGGCAGTGAAAAATTTAAAAGCTCTACATATGCAAGTCCACCTCTCTCATTATTATTTTTCATTATATAAATACATCTTCCAAAGAATATAACTATAATTATAAGTAGTACTATAACTCCTATATCCATAGAGCTATTTATTTTTCTTCCTTTAGTTTTTGATATCACCTATTATCCCCTCCTCATTTATAAATATATATGAGGGAATTTACATAGTTATTATATGTTTTTAATTAATGAATTTATCTATATATAAATAAAAAAGATCAGAATTTAATTCTAACCTTTTTTATTTCCATATTTAATCAATACCTGCTTTTAACTCATAAACTTATTTATATCTTCCATATCTAAGTTCGGCTGTACAGCTATATTTATTCCATTTGCAATTATTCTTGAAAGGGAGTCTATTACTAAATCAACTTCCTTTGGTGTAACCATTAAATCACCTATATATGGATTTAATAATTCTTTTATAAGTACACTCTTTTCATGCTTATCTATACTTTTTATCATATTATAGAACGCTGAATCTTTTTCAGACTTACTTATAAGCTCATCTATTACTAAATCTATACTATCATTTGCAATAGTTGCAGCATCAACTACTGTTGGTACTCCAATTGCTATAACCTTTACGCCTAATGTTTCCTCATTTATTCTCATTCTATGATTTCCAACGCCAGCTCCTGGTGATATTCCTGTATCACTTATTTGAATGGTTCTATTTACCCTTTCTATTCTTCTAGATGCTAATGCATCAATACATATAACTATATCTGGTTTTATTTTATCTACAAGAGCTTTTATAACATCTCCTGTCTCTATTCCTGTAATACCTAGTACTCCAGGTGCAATAGCACAAACTGGTATTATTGAGTCATCAATAGATTCTGGCATTACATCTTTCAAATGTCTTGTTACCATTATTTTTTCTACTACCTTAGGTCCAAGGGCATCTGGAGTAACCTTCCAATTTCCAAGTCCAACTACAAGAGCTGTCTTATCCTGCTTAATATTTACTAAAGCTTTTAGTGTCTTTCCTACCGCTTGAGAGACATCATCCATAATCTCTCCATCATATACTGTATACTCTGGAATATCCACGGTTATATAATTTCCTATCGGTTTTCCTAACTTTTTTGCTCCATCCTCATTTTTTATTGTTACTTTTGTAACTTTACTATCGTTTATTATATCTTCGTCTACAATAACCCCGTCAATGTCGTTTTTATGAGCCTTGGCATAGTCTTCCTTTGCTTCAATTGCAAGGTCTGTTCTAAAGTTTAACATACTCTCACCTCTTATTTTATTATGTATTCTAAATTATTTTTCCTCTTTGTTTAAATTTAATACTTGAATATAATAAACTTCAATGCTATAATATGGTTTGTTGAATGTAAACTCGTACGCAAATTCTCTGTGAATTCTGCTATGAGGCCCTATAAAATTTAGAGGGGGTGAAAAGTAATGGCAAATATAAAATCAGCTAAGAAAAGAATTAAAGTTACTGCAACAAAAACTTTAAACAATAGAATGGTTAAATCAGCTTTAAAAACTGCTATAAAGAAGTTAGAAGCTGCTATCGCTGCTAACAACGCTGAAGAAGCTAAAGCTTTATTCGTTAAAGCTACTAAGTCTTTAGACATGGCTGCTTCAAAAGGAGTTCTACACAAGAACATGGTTGCTAGAAAGAAATCAAGACTAGCTGCAAAGTTAAATGCTATGGCATAGTAACATAAACCGACCTTGACGGTCGGTTATTTACTTTTAGTGAATTTGATTAAGAATATCTTAATTACATAAAAATACCTCACCACTAAGTGGTGAGGTATTTTTACTTTTTAACCATTGCGATATTTAAAAGGAATAATTCAAGCTCTGCTTTTTTATCTCCTGAACTACTCTTTAAATTTTTCTCTGTATTTATACAAAAAGTTAATATTTTTTCAAGCTGTCCTCTCGAAAACTTTTTACTTTGAAGGATTAATTTTTCAACAACAAATTGAGGTATTCTAAATTCTCCAATAAATTCTTGTACATTCTTACCTTTTAATAGCCCAATCTTTATATCATACAGTCTTTTAAATTGATTTTCTATGGTTGTAATTATAAGCATATGTTGATCAGCTTTAAATAAAAGTTCATTTAATATATCAAGTGCTCTTTCAATTTTTCTTTGTGATATTAAATCAACTAAATCAAATACATCGTCTTCGCTTTTATTTGGAATTAATAAATCAATATCTTTTTTACTTATCTCTCTATTCCCTGTGTAATCAACAATTTTAGAAACTTCTTTTTTAGCTATATCTAAATTCATCGGAAGCTTTTCGCAAAGATACCTAAGTTCTATTTTATTTATACTCTTATTATTTTCTTTAAACATAGAGTCAACTCTTTTATAAAAACCATCTCTCTTTAGTTTATCTATCTGAACTACAGTAGTTATTTTATCTAGCGCCATTATATTTTTATTTTTCTTTACAGTGTCTCTCTTATCACCAAATACATGATATAAAACCAATATAGTATGTTCTGGCATATCCTTTAAATATTCCTTAATACTATTATATAAACTCTTGCTTGAAGCATCTAACTTCTCTTTTAAAAATGCACATCTATAGACTATAACTACTTTCTTTTCGGCCATAAATGGAAGAGTCTCACACGCATTCATAATTTCATCAAAAGTACATTGTACTCCATCAAACTTAATAAAATTTAAATCTCTAAGCCCTTCATCAATATATGGCTTTACTAAATTCCCTACTGATTCTTTAATTAATTCTTCATCAGCACCACAAAAAACATATGAATTCTTAATTTTTTGATTTTTTATGTCCTTCTCTAATGTTTCATAATTTATCAAACTAATCACCTTTCAAATTCAATTTACTTTACTAATATATCATCACCTAATATAATAATCTCACTGGCTTCATTATCTTTGAAATTTATTATATCATATTTCACTTCCTTTTTATTCCCACCAGATACATTTAAATAATAATTACTTCCACTTACACTTAGAATATAATCTTTTCCTTCTTTTTCTAAGTAATAACTATCCGCTATATTTATTTTCTTAAAATCTTTATATCCTTTTGAAGATGCAGTTTTACTTTTCAAATCATCCATATTAGCTTTTTTATCAGAAACTACTATCCTGTCCCCCTTATAAGCTATTACTAACCCGCCCTCTTTTCTATAAGTTATCTTAGGATTTAAACTATATAAATTAATAGAAATAACGACTATATAAGCAATAGGTAATACTCTAATTTTCTTAACTCCTCTTTTATATAGATAATATGTAATTAATAAACTTATATAAAAGTAAGCATACTCCACAGTTATATTTAAAGTCTCTGGAATAAAGTTTATGAATATGTCTATTGTATCATCTAAAATATTTATTATTATATTTAATATAAAACTTAAGAAATCAAATATCTCTTGAATTCCTATCATAGCAATACATATAACTCCTATTATAAGAATTAAATTTATAATTGGAATCAAAATAATATTTCCCACTATAAACCCAATAGAAAACTCATTAAAAAATATTATAAGTAATGGTAGAGTAAATATCTGTGCTGCAAGTGATATACTTATTGTATCACCTAAAAATTCTGGTATTTTATATAGCTTTCTTCTTATTTTTTTACTATATAGTAGTATTCCTATAGTTGCACTAAAAGATAATAAAAATCCTATATTAAAAATACAGTATGGCGCCATAATAAATATTATTATAGCACTTATAGCTATACCACCTATTGGGTTATATTTTCTCTTTAATATGAATCCTAAGTTTGAGAATAAAAGCATTATAAATGCTCTAAGACTTGAAAAAGCTATTCCTGTCATAATTACATAAATAAATGTCATTACAAGAGATACCTTCTCATTTATAAGCTTCTTAAATATTAGGAATATAATACCTATATGAAGTCCAGATACGCTAAGTGCATGTATAACACCAAATCTATTCATATATTCTTCATCTTCTTTATCTAATGTACTATCTCGTCCAAATACTATAGATGTAACTAGTGAAGCTTTTCGTATACCAATATTATCAGTTAGTATCTCTTTAAACTTCTCTTTAAGTTTAGCTAATTTAGTAAATATACTTTTATTATCAACCTTAAACTCTTTAATTTTAAATTCTCCAATTATACCTTTTTCTTTGTCTATATCTCTTTTAAAGCTTCCTCTAGCTAATATTAAATCTCCCTCTCTACATCCTTTTAGGCTACCTTTTAGAATAATCTTTCTTCCATCTACTTTACCTACTCCCCCATAAGAATAATTTCTTTCAACTCTTATGGTCTCATATTCATTAATATTAAAATTATAAAAATTGTTATTTATTAAAATTCCAACAATAAATACAAATGATATAAAAACTAAAAATTCCTTTCCTTCTTTTAAAAATACCCATAAAAATAAAAGGCTAACTAAAATAATAGCTAGCCATAAATCTCTATCAAAATATCTATAATATAAACTACTAATAAGTAGTGCTATAGCTATATATAAAATAGGTAATTTCACTTTGCCTATTTCAAATAACCTCATAACCTTATCACCTCATAGATGATTATTGACAGATAATCATTTTTTATACTTTTATTTGCTTTTTGGATTAAATATAATTGCCATTAAATATCCAAAGAAAATAGATGCTGTAATTCCAGCTGCTGCACCCTTTATTCCTCCACTAAATATTCCAATTAATCCAACTTCCCTTACCTCTTTTATTACTGAAACAGCGAGGGAGTTACCAAAACCTGGTAGTGGTATTGTAGCTCCAGCTCCAGCAAATTCAACAAGTTTATCATATATTCCAAATGCTCCAAGTATAGCACCTAAGGTAACAAATAAAACTAATATTCTAGCTGGTGTAAGTTTGGTTTTATCCATAAGTATTTGAGCTATAACGCATATAAGACCACCTACAATAAATGCTTTTACATAATCCATATGACTATATTCTCCTTTCTTTAATCCATTTCAATAGCAACCGCATGAGCTATTCCTGGAATACTTTCACCTTGAAGGGATGATGTAGTGCTCATAAGAGCTCCTGTAGAAATTACTAAGGCACTCTTTATTTCTCTTCTCATCATCTTCTTATATATATATCCAGCAGTTACGACAGCAGAACATCCACATCCACTTCCACCTGAGTCAGTTCCTTGAACTTCATTATCAAATATAATATCACCGCAGTCCACATGATTTTCTCTTATATCATAACCATATTCTAATATTAATTTATCAGAAATAGTTTTACCTACTTTCCCTAAATCTCCAGTTGTTATTACGTCATAACTTTTAGGAGTTCTTCCTGTATCTTTGAAATGCTTATATAAAGTATCTACTGCAGCTGGAGCCATTGCAGCTCCCATATTATTTGCATCCATTATTCCATAGTCTTTAACAACTCCTGTTGTAACATATGTAATCTTTGGAAATTGAGTGCCTTCTTTTCCAAGTATCATTGCTCCTGAACCTGTAACTGTCCATTGAGCTGTTTTACTTCTTTGAGATCCATACTCTAATGGAAATCTAAATTGTCTCTCAGCCGCACAAAAGTGTGATGAAGTCGATGCAACAACATTATTTGCAAATCCACCATCCATAATTAAAGCTGCAAGCCCTAAAGATTCAGCCATAGTAGAACAAGCACCATAAAGTCCAAAGAATGGTATATTAAGATCTCTTGCGGCAAAACCTGAAGATATTATTTGATTTAATAAATCTCCTGCAAACATATAATCTATATCAGTTTCTTTTAAACTAGCTCTTTTTATAGCCTGGGTTATAGCTGTGTACATCATTTCACTCTCTGCCTTTTCATACGTTTCTTTTCCGCAAGTTTCATCGCTTAAAACTTCATCAAAATACTCTTTTAAAGGACCCTCGCCTTCCTTTGGACCTACTATTGAAAAAGCAGATATTATTCTTGGAGGATGTTCTAGTTTTACTGTTTGACCTCCAACTTTCTTAATCTTTTTATCCATTCTAAATCCAACTCCTTACTTTAAAAAAACAAATCTTTTATGTAATAGATTAATCCCACAATTACAGAAGTTCCAATACCATAGACTAAAACTGGACCAGCTATTGTAAATATTTTTGCAGCAACTCCTAAAACAAAGCCTTCCTTTTTAAACTCTATAGCTGGTGCAACTACTGCATTTGCAAACCCTGTTATAGGTACTACTGTACCTGCACCACCATAATTTGCAATCTTATCATATATCCCTACACCTGTTAAAAGTGCCCCTAAAAATACCATTATTATTGCTGAAATACTTGCAACTTCTTCTTTTGGAAATCCAAGTTGCAAAAATATATTTGATATTAATTGTCCTATATCACAAATTATTCCACCAACAAAAAATGCTCTAATGCAATTTCTTGTAAGTTGTGGTTTAGGCTCGCTTTCTTTGGAAAGAGTTTGGAACCTTTGTTTTACAGACTCTTCTTTAGTTTTCATTTTTTTCTTACTCAAAATTACAGCCCCTTTCTAAATTGATATAATTAGTATTTGTAAAAATTTAAATCTAACACTGGAAAATATGCTCAATTTTTGAAAATAAAAAAGAAGGATTTAAAATCCTTCTTTTTTTATTCTTTTAATTTTTCTTTCATTTTTAATAGTACCTTTTTTTCTATTCTAGAAACTTGAACTTGGCTTATTCCAAGCATTTTGGCTACTTGAACTTGTGTCTTATCCTTAAAATACCTAAGCATTATAATTTGTCTAGACTTAACATCTAGTGTTCCTATAGCTTCTTTTAGTGCTATTCTGTCAATCATAGAAGTATCATCTTCTCCCTTTTGACTGAGCTTATCTATTAAGAGCACAGGAGCACCGTCATCTTGATGAATTGTATCATATAAATACTGCATACTAGATGATGCTTCAATAGCTATAACAATTTCTTCCTTATCTATTCCAGAGTATTCGGCTAACTCATCGATTGTAGGATCCCTATTAAGGGTTTTGGTAAGCTCTTCTTTGCAGTAATGAATTTTTCTAGCTAAAGTTTTAACATTACGGCTTACCTTAATCATTCCATCATCTCTTAAAAATCTTTTGATTTCTCCAATTATCATTGGAACTGCATATGTTGAAAACTTAACATTAAATGAATCATCAAAATTCTTTATAGCTTTAACTAGCCCAATTGAGCCTATTTGATATATATCTTCATATTCATATCCCCTATTTAAAAACTTTTTACTAATAGAAGATACTAATGGAAGATTCATTTCTATCAATCTATCTAAGGCTTTTTGATTACCACTTTTAGCTAAAGGTAAAAGCTCAGAATTATCATCATAATTAAATTCCTCTCTTTTATAATTCTCAATATTCATATTATTCCCCTAACCTAATTCAGTATCAAATTTTTTCTTTATAACCACCTTTGTCCCTTTTCCCTTTTCACTATATACTTCTAAACTATCCATAAAACTTTCCATAACAGTAAAGCCCATTCCTGACCTTTCAAGGTCAGGTCTTGATGTATATAATGGTTCTTTTGCTTTTTCTATGTCTTCAATTCCTCTACCAAAGTCAGCTATAACTATCTCAATTTCATCTCCTTTTATAGATGCATCAATTCTAACCTTCCCATCCTCTCTATTCTCATATCCATGAATAATAGAATTTGTTACCCCTTCAGATACTGCAGTTTTTACATCTGTTAATTCTTCTATTGTAGGATCTAACTGTGAAACAAAGGCTGCCACTGCTACTCTTGCAAAAGCCTCATTTTGAGATTTGCTTAAGAATTCAATACTTATTTTATTATCATACATGAAAACCCCTCCATTAAACGCACCTTACTGCCTCATCTACAGTATTAAATTTTTTTATAATTTTAAATAATCCTGATAATTCAAAAACTCTATTTACACTTTTATTAACATCTGCTACACAAATATTCCCACCGTTTGACAATACCTTTTTGTATCTTCCTACAACTACTCCAATTCCTGAACTATCCATAAATGTTACGCCACTAAAGTTTAATATAACTCTTCTTATGTTATCTCTTTCTATTCTATCATCAATCTTAACTCTAACCTCTTCTGCACTATGATGATCTAACTCTCCTATTAGATGAACAATTAAAGTCTCATCACTTTTTTCAAATTTAAGATACATATAAGCTACCCTAAAGTTTGCTTTAGAGTAATTCACCTCCTAATTTATATTTTCCACTCTATTTCTTCCATATTTTAACATATATTTATATTCAAAGTCAATTATATTAGCATTTTTTATGGAAATTTTTGTTGTTAAATTAGTCATAAATAAATAGACTACTACATAATAAAAATTTTAAACCTTAAATGTAGTAGTCCTATACTTATTCTTTATATTTCTTTATTTCTTCATTTATTGATTTATAAAAGTCTTCTAACTTTTCATTATCTTCTAATATTAGAGTTTCAATAGCATCATCTAAAACATCCATCTCATATATATGGAAGTCACCTTCTCTTATAGCAGCTTCCACTTCTGGGCATAATATTAACTCATCCTTATTAGTAGATGGAATCAATACTCCTTTACCCTTATATCCTCCCATTTCTTTGCACACATTAAAGAACCCTTCTATCTTTTCATTTACTCCTCCAATAGCTTGAACTTCTCCAAATTGGTTTAAAGATCCTGTTACAGCAATATTTTGTTTAACACCTCTCTTACTTATAGATGATAACATTGCTATCATTTCAGCAACAGATGCACTATCTCCCTCAATCATTCCATAACTTTGTTCAAAACTTAAATGAAGATTTATAGGAAGTTTTTCATAAGGAGATAATATACTATACAATAATCCAGTTAGTGTTTGTATAGATTTCTCGTGTATCTTACCACTTAACTTTGATTCTTTATGAATATCTATTACACTACCATCACCCTTTAATACCAGGCAAGTTATTCTAAGTGGTTTTCCAAATCTATAAATTCCTGTATCTAGTACTGCAAGTCCATTAATATTCCCAACTACTTTCCCTTCAGTCTTAATAAATATTTTCTTTTCTTTATACATATCCATATAGTCATCCAGAATACTATCTTTCTCATATATTATATTCTCAATATATTTTTTACCTATTATATCCTCATTATCTTCCTTCGCAAGATTATCAGCTTTAACTAATATATTATCAATTTTACTTTCATCTACATTAATTCTTTCTCTACTAGAAGCTTCTCTAACTAAGAATCTTATTATAGAATTAATCCCTGCTTCTTCTATTTTCAATAATTTATTTTTTTCTGCTCTTTCAACAATGAATTTTTTTAATCCATTAATTATATTCTTAGGATTTTTAATTTCACTTTTAATTTCACACTTTAAAGGGAATAAATTTTTAAAGTCATAATCATTGCTACAAAGAATATTGTAACTTTCATAATCTCCAATTATTATCACCTTAACATTTATTGGTACAGGTTCAGGCTTAAGTCCATTTATAGATAAAAGCTCTAGATAATTTCTATTACTATCTAGGTTAAGCTTTTCTGACATAAGTGTCTTCTTTAAATAATAATAACTATTTGGATTTTGTATAAGCCTATTTAATCTAATAATTACACATCCTTCATTTGCTTCTAAAAGAGATCCTGGAGTTATAAATGAAAGATCCGTTACATAATTACCATTTTGACTTTCATATTCGATATTACCTAAGAGATTTACGATATTTGGATCATCCTCATAAATAACTCTTGGATGATCATTATTCGAATTATCCACTAATACTTCTATATTATATTTTCCTAATATCTCTTCAACTTTAGTATCTTCATCCTCTAAGTCTATACTATAATTCTCAATTAATTCTTCTTCTATGCTTTTATATAAATTTTCAAGATAATTATATACGTCATCGTCTCTTATAAATTCTAGTAATAGATCATCTCTTATATTTTCCATTCTTTCATCAATAAAATTCTTAAAAATAACCTTCAGTCTTTCAATAGATCCAACCTCTAATTCTTTAAGATCATCTAGTATAACTTCTGCTCTTTGTTTTAGTTTAGTTGCTTTTTGAAGTATTTCTTCTCTATCTTCTATATCTAGCTCATCATATTCCTTCTCTGTCATTACTTCACCTTCACTTAAAGGAATAAAAGCAAATCCCCCTGAAGTTGCTTTTACATCAAATCCATCTACTTTTGCAACTTCTACAAGTTCACTTATATATTTATTCCTTTTAAGATGAATATTTTCTACTATATCGTCTTTTTCCTCGTCTGAAGATGTATTAAAAAATTCTAAAAAGCTTATTGTATATTCTTCTTTTAATTCTTTGATTTCCTTTTTAAGCTCTTTTCCTCTTCCATTAGAAATAAATATAGGAAAAGGTTTCTTTCTATCTTTCAGAGTTGCATAGCATATATCTGAAGGAGGTTCTAAGGATTTATATTCATTATCTATGAAATTAACTAACCCATCTATTTTGTCGTTTGAAAATGAGTCTATCATATATAAGTTATACCCAGCCCTCTTTATATTAATAGCTCTCTTTATTTCCTTATAAGGAGTGCTTATCTCTGGAATTTCTTTAAAGTTTATTTCCTCGTCTTCACTAATATATTCCACATCATAAATTATTTCACTTTGAGTTAATTCTTTCTTCATATAATGCTTTTCCCAAATTTACTCTTAAAAAGTAAACTCAGCTAATTCCTCCTTACCTTTATAGTTGTATATTATATTAATATTCTATTTATTGGATTTTAGATATAGTTTTTTTCATTTAATGCAAATAAGTTTAATTATTTCTAATAAGTAACTATTTAAATCAAAAAAATACCTAAGGAGATTAATCTCCTTAGGTATTTTAAAGTATTTTCAATTAGTAATTACTATTTGACACTTTACCTTCACATATTTCAATTGAAGCTGAAGCTCCTATTCTTGTAGCTCCATTCTCTATCATACTCTCAGCATCTTCTAATGACCTAACTCCACCTGAAGCTTTAACTCCAAGTTCTGGTCCTACAGTTTCTCTCATAAGCTTAATATCTTCCTTTGTAGCCCCACCTGTTGAGAATCCAGTTGAAGTTTTTACAAAATCTGCTCCTGCTTCTTTTGCAAGTTTACAAGCTATAACCTTTTCTTCATCTGTTAATAAACAAGTTTCAATTATAACCTTTGTTAAAGCCTTTCCTTTTGCAGCTTCTACAACTGCCTTTATATCTTCTTTTACAAAATCGTAATCTTTATCTTTAAGTCTTCCGATATTTATAACCATATCAACTTCAGTTGCACCATTTTCTATAGCATCTTTAGTTTCAAATACTTTTACATTCGTTGTTGTGGCTCCTAAAGGGAATCCTATAACCGTACAAACTTTAACTTCACTATCTTTTAATATTTCATATGCTTCCTTAACTCTTGTAGGATTTACGCATACTGACGCAAATGTATATTCTAATGCTTCTTCACATAATTTTTTAACCCCTTCACTTGTTGCTTCTGGTTTTAAAATAGTGTGATCTATCATTCTTGCTAATTCATTTTTGCTCATCATTTGCACTCCTTTACATAATTATTCTTTAAGGTGATTATAGAACTTTTTCTTCAGTTTTGTCAAATATTATTATCTTAAATTATCTATTTTACGACATACTAAAACAATGAAATTTGCTCTTCTAAACTCTCTTTAAATGAAGATACACTAAGTCCTATAAGTCTTATATCTTCTAAGAACTCTTCTTCATTTAGAATTTCATTAGCTATTCTTAGTATATCTTCTTCCATATTTATATAATCATTTAACGTTCTACTTCTTGTATGATTTTCAAAGGAACTAGTTTTATATTTTATTGTTATAGTTTTTATTGATTTATCTTTCTCTTTTAGAAGATGTGCTATATTTTTTGAGAATTCTTTTAAATATTTTAATAGTTCATCTTTATCTTTTGTATCTCTTTTAAGAGTTCTTTCTTTTCCCATAGATTTTCTATCTCTTACTACTTTAACCTCCCTTTTATCTATACCTCTTATTCTTTCATATACTTCTATTCCTTGTTTTCCTAAGTATTCATATAAAAATTCCTTAGATACTAAATATAAATCTTCTATATTAAAAAATCCCATATTATTTAGTTTAGATACAGACTTAGCTCCAAGTCCATATATCTTTGATATAGGAAGTTTTAACAAAACCTTTGGTATCATTTCTTTGGTTATTTCCATAATTCCATTTGGCTTATTCCAATCCGATGCAAGCTTTGCTAAAAATTTATTATAAGAAATACCTATAGATAAAGTTAATCCTAGTTCTTTAAAAACTCTTTTTTTTATATATAATGCGGCTTCCCTACCATCTTTAATATTTCCTTCTGATAAATCTAAGTAAGCCTCATCAATTGAAAGAGGTTCAACTAGTGGTGTTACTTCTTTAAATATTTCAAATACTCTATTTGATACCTCTTTATATCTCCAATATCTTACATTAACAAAAATCCCATTTGGGCATTTTTGTCTTGCTATAAAGATTGGCATAGCAGAATGCACACCGTATTTTCTTGCTTCATAAGAGCAGGTTGAAACTACTCCTCTTTCACTAACTCCACCAACTATAACTGGCTTACCTCTAAGTTCTTTATTATCCTTTTGCTCAACTGATGCAAAAAAAGCATCCATATCAACGTGTAAAATTACCTTTTCCATTAGATTTATTCCATCTATTACGCTAAAACCTCCTCAAATAGCCCTTGCTTTTTGCTGACAAGAAAGGAATATATGGCGAAGCATAATAATTCCTCTAAATACTCATTTGAGAAGGAGCTACTGTTCCTTTCATAAATTTCAACTATAACTATAGCAATTAATGTTCTAAATGTCTTATCCATATAAAAAGCGTATTCTCCCTCTTCTTCACAAAGACATTCTGTAACTTCTTTAACTTTATTTAAATACTCATAAATCTCTTCATCTCTTGCAACTACACCTATTAAGGGCAAAACCTCATCTCCAATTCTCATATCTTTATCATTGAAAGCCTTAATAAATTCTTTTATTTCATAAGGTGCTGATGCACTACTATTTAAAAGTAAACTACTAGCTATTCCTTGCAAGTCATTTTTTGAATAATAATCTAAGTCTGATAAGTAATTAAACATACTATCGATGTACTTACTAGTGTCTTCTATATCAGATTTATCTTTATTGCCCTTAATTGCAAGAAGTGCAAATACTAGATAATCTTCCTCGTCTATAAATCCCTCATATTGATTTTTTAAAGATTTATATATCATTTTCATATCATTAATTATAGCTTCTTCTTCACCTATCTTTGCATGCTTAGCTAGAGCATATGATGATAGAACTAAAAAATTCCCATCCTTGAAATCGTTATCTTTCAAATATTCATTCATTTCCATAACTCTATTTGAAAATTCAATATAATTATTTTCTTTACTTATTAGAATAGATATCATATATAGAATGTCACCTCTAAAACTTGACATTTTATTTGTATTTGATTTTATATATTTTCTAATCTCTTTTATTCTATCTATATTGATATTTTCATCTTCACCAAATATTAATGATGCAAAATGATTTATATATTCCCCATCAAATCTTAATTTATGTTTTGCTAACTTATAATTTTCTATTACTCTATTTGTAATTGTATATAACAGGTTATTCATAATATCCCTCTCCCTTTAAAATACTGCTTAACTATATTATATATCATTTTATAAACTAATCTCTTAAATATTAGTTACAATATTTTCTTTTTTATTATACTATTTATTTATGACAATAGTATGGCTAAATAATATATTTCCTTTTATTTGTAATTAATTATATTATTTATCTTTTTCACGCAAAAAGACTAATTCAAAAAAATCGAATTAGTCATTTTTATATTATTTTTTCTTTTCTACTCTCTTAGTCATAGTTTTAGTAAAGCTTCCTCTAACCATAAGCTCTTCTTTATTACATACTATAATATTTGATTCTTTAGTTAATGTTATTGCCTTTTTAGAACAAAAATCACTACACATTCCACAGAAAGTGCAGCTAGCTAAATCAAATATTAGAGTTATCTCTTGTGTGTTCTCATCTATTTTCTTCGTAGTTTTTGTTATAGCACATGGAGCACAAACCCTTGTGCATAAGCCACACCCTATACACTTTTCACTATCAAATTTAATTTTCCCTCGATACCCTTCTGGATTACTTTGATCTAATTCTTTATTTGTACTAGATGCTTTAAATAAATTTTTAAATGCTTCTCTAAAAAAAGGAACCTTCATTTTAAGTCACGCTCCTTTTTTTAATTAATATATCTATGGCTTTTTTTAAGCCTTCAATTATAGCCTCAGGCTTAGGTGCACATCCACCAACTGAAACATCTACATCTACCCATTTATCTAAAGGTCCCTCAACAGAATAGCTTCCCTTAAATACATTACAAGACATAGGGCATGACCCTAAAGACATAATAACCTTAGGCTCTGGAACTTGTGATATTACTCTTAGCATTCTCTCTTTTGACTGTGATGTAATTGGTCCCGTTACTACAATTATATCTGCATGTCTTGGAGTTCCGGCCAGCTTTGCACCATATCTTTCAATGTCATACCTTGGTCCTAAAAGAGCAACTAATTCAATATCACATCCATTACATGATCCAGTATTTATATGGTATATCCAAGGTGATTTTTCCATTCCTCTTTTTAGAATTTCCATATCTTCCTCCTAAAAATAGCTAACTAATATTAAACTGATTAATGATAAAATTGTTGGGATTGTCCAATAAAACTTTAATGCTTGATTTATTTTTAGCCTACCAAATACAGTTCTTACAACCGTTATAGAAAAAAACATAACTATACAAGTTAAAATTATAAATATAATAATATTAACAACTTTATAATTGCTAATATTTCCACCTAAAAACAATGATACAAATAAAGATGACATAATAAAGCCTTTTATAGATTGAGTTAACTTTAAAATGGCTAAATATCTTCCTGAATACTCTACTAATGGTCCTTCACATATTTCTGTTTCGCCTTCTGCAATATCAAATGGAATTACACCAGTTTCTCCTGGAATTATCATAAGAAATGCTAAAGCTGCTGGTAGTAATTTTAGTGTAAACATAAAGCTTCCTTGATTTATCTGCGCAAGAGATATACTATTCATTAAAAAATTATTATTTATCCCTAATATCTCACCTGAAAAAATACATACTGAAATAATAGATATAACCATAGGTAATTCTAGGCTTAAAAGAAGTACTGCTTCTCTGGATGCACCTATATTTCCAAAGGTTGATGATGAATTTATTCCACATACAATTAATGCAATTACTGAAATAGTAATTAAATATATTATAAAAATAATGTCTCCATTAAAACTTATATAGATATTATTAAAGATAGGAATAAGTAATGGTATAATACAAACACTAACCAATCCAACTATCGGCATTACTAAAAATATTTTTTTATTTGAATATTTAGGTATTATTACTTCTTTTCCAATAAGCTTTAAAATATCATAAAAGGACTGTAATATAGGTGGTCCAATTCTTCTTTGCATTCTTGCTACTAATTTTCTATCAATTCCAGAAATTAATAAAGATATGCATATTATGAATATTCCCCCTGGAAATATAAATGCATGAAATAGTAATTTAAAAAATTCCACTTTCTCACCTCTTCTACATAAACATAAAAGAATATACAAGCATAAAGCTTAATGTCAAAACTACCCAAAGAGCATAATCATTTACACACCCACTATGAGCATCCCTTATTATATTAAAGTATTCCTTAAATTCGTATTTCATTCCCCAAAATATATCGTGTGACCCTAATTTAGAATTGTAATCTACTTCCCCTCCAACAAAAGGTTCAAATTTACTATTTTCTATATTTTCATGCACTATGCTTACTCTAGTATTTTTAATATTAAGAAGTACTATAAATGCTAGTATCAATATGAAAAATAGAATTAAAAATAAACTAGGATTATATGGAGAAATATAATCTAAAAATACAGCTCTGACTCTTATACTCTCTATAATCTTGTTTATAAAATTTTTAATAATATTATCAGAGAACAAACCTAATAATAAACAGCATGCCGCAAGAAGTCCCATTGGTACTTTCATTGAAAAAGGTACTTCTTTAACTTTAAGTATACTTTTTGAAGGTGTACCCATAAAAACTGTATAGAACACTTTAATAAATGAAGCTAAAGTCATAACTGAAACAATAAGACATGCTATTGTTACTATTGGCATTCCAATATTATAAGTTGAATAATAAATAAGCCATTTAGAACTAAACCCATTAAATGGTGGTATTCCACTAATAGCTAAGGCTCCTACTATAAATACTCCCATAGTAAATGGCATCTTTTTTCCTATACCAGAGACCTTATCTAAATTAGTTGTGCCAGTTCTATAAAGAATTGCACCAGCACATAAAAATAATAAACATTTAAAACTTGCATGATTTATCATATGGAACAATGATGATGCAAGTCCAATGTCTCCTCTCCAATCATTCGCAAATAAAGCCACACCAATTCCAATTATTATATATCCTATTTGCGATACAGAATGGAATGCCAAGAGTCTTTTGAAATCACTTTGAAGTAATGCCATAGTTACTCCAAGTATCATTGTTATAATTCCCCATGCTATTATTAAATAGGCTATCGCATTATTTGTAGTAAAAGAAAATATTAAAAATAAAATTCTAATTACTCCATAAACTCCTGTTTTACTCATAACTCCTGATAATAACATTGAAATTGAAGATGGTGCAGACATATGAGCATCCGGTGGCCAAGTATGACAAGGTACCATAAAAGCTTTAACTGCATATCCCACAATAAGCATAACAAAAGCTAATATACTTACTTTGCTATATACTCCTCCATTTTGTGATAACTTACTAGATATATCTAGTATATTTAGGGTATGCGTCTCCATATATAGAAGAACAGTTCCAAGAAGTATAAAAGATGACCCAAGTCCTCCAATAACCACATATTTAAAACTTGCCTCAAGAGCTTTTCCTTTATGGTTTCTAAATGCAGTTAATGATATAGCAGCTATTGTCATAATCTCTAACATTACATACATATTAAATAAGTCACCAGTAAATACAAAGCCAATCATACTACCTGTTAGTAGCATTGATAACATATAATATTTAGATAATCCATTATCCTCTTCCATATATCGTATAGAATAAATGGATGATATAAGACAAGCTCCAGTAATTATTATTCCAACAAATAAAGAGAGGGCATCTACTCTTAATGCTATTCCAATAGATGCTCCATCTATTGGTTCCCATCCTCCCATCCAATACTCTAATATCTTATTTTCTATAAAAATTGGCTTTATCATAAGTAAAGTAGTTATAAACGATAAAAGAGATGCAAAAATTGAAATTACTCTTTTTATTTGTATATTTTTTTCTTTAATGAGCCCAATTATAAATGCAGCAATAAACGGAATCATTATAGATATAACTGGTAAATTAGAACTGGTACTCATCCTCTAAGCCTCCTAACCTCATCTGCATTAATAGAATTATAGTACTTCTTAATTTTCATAACTATTGCAAGAGAAAGAGTAGTTACACATGCTCCTATAACAATTGATGTAAGAGTTAGTGCCTGAGGTATAGGATCAACAAATACACTATTATCTTTCACTCCATTTAAAAATATTGGTGCTGTTCCATTAATTCTATATCCAACACTTATTAGTATTAAGTTTATTCCATAATCTAATAATCCCATTCCAATAACTATTTTTATTAGGTTCTTTTTTGAAATAATGATTACTAATCCAAGGACTATAAGAAAAAATCCGCCTAGATAATTAATAGTCATCCCTCTCCTCCTCTCCTTTTAATGATGAAATAACAACAAGTATTAAAACAGATATTCCAGCTAAAACTTTATATCCAACTGCAAAGTTCATAAAAAATACAGTTCCTGATGAGAATATATTTCCAACATTCCCCTTGCTTAATATATTTGAAAAGAATGATACTCCATAAATTACTCCAAGAGATGCAATAAAAATAAATGTTAAGGCTCCAAACTCCTCCATTCTACTAAGTCTTTTGCTATTAAACATTTTTAATGTTTTTTCTCTTCCATATGCTACATAATATATAGACACAGCACTTGCAATTATTACTCCTCCTTGAAATCCTCCACCAGGGCTTAAATGCCCATGTAGTATTATATAAATCCCAAGTAGCAATGCTAAAGGTAATATTATACTTCCACATATTTTAACAATTATATCCTTTTCTTTACCTTCCATTAGATTCATCTCCTTTTTTCAAAGCTTTTCTAAGAACTGCTGTTGTTCCGCAAATTGCAGTAAAAAGTACAAAGGATTCACCTAAGGTATCATATCCTCTAAAATCAAATACTGTTGCAGTAACAGTATTTATAGCGCCTGTTTTCTCAATTGTATTTTTAACTATAGTTTCTCCAGTTCCATCATATGTTGATCCCATCCCCTGCATCTCAATAGCTACTGATAAAAAACTAAGAGATATTATAATAATAGAAATCTTAACTATAATTTTTTTCATTTTTTCTCTTCCCCTCTTACTTTTTTAAGAGTTACAATGAAAATTAAAGGAGTTATCACAGCTCCAACTGCACCTTCAGCTATAGCAACATCAGGTGCTCCTAATATTAAAAATTCAAGAGCCATAAACGCTCCAAGAACAGCCATTGCAATAATACATGGAAGTAAATCATCCAGTAAATAAACTACTATTCCAGCTATAATTATTCCAATCATAATTATAAAATTTAGCAAACTAAACCAATTCATAATACTACTTCCTTCCACCATATTCGTCACATATAGTTTCATCACATAACTTAGCTTCCTTTTTATAAGCAGCTCTTGTCATTGCATGAGATGCAACTGGATTAGTAATTAGTAAAAATATTGTTATTATAATACACTTCATGCCAAGAGAAATATCATTATTTGAAAATCCATATATTGAACAAGCAATTAAAATTGACATAGCTCCTAATGTAGATATATTAGTTGAAGCCTGTAATCTACAAAATACATCTTTAAATTTAAATATCCCAATAACTCCTGCTATAATGAAAAACATACCAATTATAATCAATGCACCAATTATAAAATTTATAATCATAATTTTCCCTCCAGATATTTGCATATCAAAACTGTTCCTACAAATCCTAATAGAGTTAATACAAGCCCTAAATCTACAAACAATGCTCTTTCTTCTTTCGCTCCATATACTACCATTAATACTCCAAGTATTATATCTATACAGTCAGCACACATTACCCTATCTATAATTGTTGGCCCTTTAAAAACCTTATATAAAAGAAAAACTGCTAATAAGCCTAACAATATTTGAACTATAATCATTATGGAATCTATCAACTTAAAAACCTCCTAATATTGTTCTCTAGCTTATTTTTAATACCATTTATAACACCTTGTTTATCTTTTACATCAATACAATGTATATAAAGGTTAGTTTTTAAATCTTCCTCATATATATCCATAGTTATTGTTCCTGGTGTCAATGTAATAGAATTTGATAATATATATAGTCCCATATCTGACTCTAAATCTGTCTTATATTTAATTATTCCTGGAGATACATCTATATCTTTAGATAATGCTTTTTTAGCTACATCTATATTTGCATAAATAAGTTCTAACAAATAAATTGGTATAAACCTAATTATTCCAATTAATGCTCCTTTTTTCCTAAATTTAAAAGAAATATTTTCTAGTAAGTACAACGATGTTAAAGCACTGACTAAAAAAGATATTACTAATCCAACTACTATTTCTGTTACATTTATTGATGTCAAAGTGAAATCTTGAAGAGTAAACCCAATCCAAAATATAAATAAAATAATCCAAACCGGTATTATTTTTCTTAATTTCCTCATAAACATCCTCCTAAGATTTATTTCTTTTACTTAAAATCCATTCCTTTACTTCACTTAAGCATCCATCGATTTTAGAGTTAACTGCAAAAGTTCTTATCTTTCCATTTCTTTTTATTGCATCATCAAAAACCTTGCTATAACTAAATTCAAAATAATCTTTTAAATCACTCTTTGTTATTATCAATCCATCTGAGTTTGCAAACATCAATGGATACTTTTCAACTTTATCATCACCTTCTGGAACAGATAATAAAGCTATTTTTAAATGCTCTCCTATATTAAATTCAGCTGGACAAACTAAGTTCCCAATATTTTCTACTATAATTAAATCTAATGATTTTAAATCGAAGCTTGGTAATATATTCTTAATTGATTCTGCTTCAATATGGCATGCACCATCTGTATTTAATTGAACAACTTCAATACCTTCTTTTGCTATTTTTTCCGCATCTATTTTTCCTGCGATATCTCCCTCTATCACGCCAACTTTTAGTCCTTCTCTTTTAAATTCTCTTATAAGATTTAATATAAATGTAGTCTTTCCAGCACCAGGAGACCCCATAACATTTATCATAGTAACTTTATTGTTATCTAACTTATTATTTAATTCACTGTGACACTCTTCATTCCAATCCATTATTTGCTTTACTATTTTTATTTCCATTTAATCCACCTCAATACTTTCTAAATAAAATTCCTTACCATTTAATATCTTAAAATTTCTCCCATTACAATTGGGACATAAATACTCTCTCTTCTCCATTACTCCTTCATATTTACAATCTAGGCAATTTATCTTAAGGTTTATCTTTTTTATATTTATTACAGCATCTTCTGCAATTGTACCTTTACTTATAATATTAAAATAATAATTTATACAATCTGGAACTAGCCCTGTTATTTCTCCAACACATAAATTTATTTTATTTATCTTCTTAAAATTACCTACAGCTGCTTCATTCTCACAGATATTTAATATACTTTTAGTTACCGAAAGCTCATGCATATATATTACCTATCTAAACATGAAAAACATGGATCAATACTTGCAACTATAAGTCCCGCTTCACTGATTGTATTTTCTTTAAGCATAATAGGCACTGTTGCTGCATTTTTAAATGTAGGCACATGTATATTAACTCTTCCGTTTGTTTGTCCACCATTTGATACTACATAATAAGTCACTTCACCTCTTGGAGCCTCAATCCTTGATAGATACTCGCCCTTAGGAATTTTCATCATTTTAATTCCTAAATTTATTTCTGTATCTGGTAAATTTTCTAATGCTTGTTCTATTATTTTTATACTTTCATTTATCTCTAATATTCTTAAGAGAACTCTAGAAAATACATCTCCATCATTTAATGTTATTGATCTAAAATCAAAATCTTCATAGGAGCAATAAGGATCTAAAACTCTTACATCATCTTTCATTCCTGATGCCCTACCATGAGGTCCACAAGCTCCATAAACTATTGCATCATCTTTAGTGAGTATTCCTACACCTTTAGTTCTAAGCTCTACAATTTTATCTTCACTATATATTTGAGTTATTTTTTTATGTTCTTCTTTAACTTCTTCTAACATAATCTTAATCTTTGAAATTTTATCAATATCTATATCTCGTCTACTTCCACCAATAATATTCATAGCATAATTCACCCTATTTCCTGACACTTCCTCTAATATATCCATTATTTTCTCCCTTGTTTTAAAACACATCATAAATAATGAATCAAAGGCAATTATATGCGCTGCAAGCCCAAGCCATAAAAAGTGTGAATGTAGTCTTTCAAGTTCGCAGATAATAACTCTTATATAATCTCCCCGTTTTGGAACTTTAATGTCTAGAATTTTTTCTAGTGCTAAGCAATATGCTAATGTATGCGAGTGTGAACAAATTCCACAAACTCTCTCTACTAACGTTATTGTTTGTATATAATTTTTCTCTTCACATAACTTCTCTATTCCCCTATGGTTGTAGCCAATAAAGACTTCTGAATCTTTTATTACTTCCCCTTCTGTAAAAAGCTTTACGTGTATAGGCTCTTCAAGAGATGGATGATATGGGCCAAGTGGTACAATATAACTCATTTATTACCTCCTATTTTTCCTTTAATTTTTTAAGTTCTTCTAAAGGCATTATTAATATTTGACCTTCCCCTTCTTTAAATTCTTCCGGCAAAAATAATCTTCCACTTCTATTGAGTCCTATAAATCTAACTTCCATCATTTCCTCAATCTCTTCTTCGCACCATCTAGCTGATGCCTCGTATATTGTGGTTATTGATGGTATCTCTTTTTCTCCAACTATAGCGTATGTATCTATTTTTCCATCAATATCAAAGTTATAGCATATAACATTCTCTTTATTTTCATTTATATATCCATTAATAATTACCAATCTTCTTTTTTTACATATCATTTCTTTAGCTATTCTAACTATATCATTTGAGGTAATCTCTATTTTGTTAAAATCGTGCATATATAAATCTCCTAATTAAAATTAATAATCAAATTTTCCCTCTATATTCTCTTTATTATTCTAGATACAAATTTATTCCTTCATTATGGATTAAAATACTCCTCTAAATTCTCTAAAGAACTATATAACAAGGCATTGTTCTAGTAATTTTATATTTTATTAATTTTTTATTTATGTTATAATACTAGATGTTATAATGGATTTTTCCAAAAACGGACTTATTTTTTTAAAAAGGAGAATTTTTTTTATGGGATTAAAAGATAAATTTGATAAATATTTTAGGGATTCTTATTTCGAAAAATATGGTGATAGAATAACAAGTGCTGCAGGGACTATTATCTCAGTTAAAACTGAAGAAAAGAATTATATAATTTTTCATAAATTAGTTGTTGACATAATACTTAAACCTGATGCAGGTAGAGGCGCTATAAAATGCAGATACAAGAAAAAGAGATGGTTTAAGAAACCTGACTTTATCCAATTAAATAAAGGTCATAAAGTTATGATAATGGGACTTAAAGGTGTTAAGGGTAAGGCTGATTCAGAGATAATTCAAATTCAAAACATCCTTAACTTAACTACAAAGAGAGACTTAATTCCAATAGATCATTCACAAATTAAAAAAGCTAGACAAACAGCTTCAAGAATGAGACAAAGATAAAAAATTTAGAATAAAATATACCCCATTAAGTAAACACAGTTAAAAGACTGTTTCTAATTTACTTAATGGGGTTATTTTTTATTATATTTAAATTTTACACTTCAAAATCGCAAACTTTTCTTTCTGTTGCTACTGATTTTACGAAGCTTCCAGCCTTGACATGCTCTGGATGATTTTGATATATATCTAAATCTTCTAAATTATTAAATTCTGAATAAAGAACTACATCCATAGCTGCATCACTTTTATTTATATTTATTCCAACTTCTATATTTTTTATTTCTTTTATAACTCCAGTTAGATTCTCTAATAATTCCTTTATTTTCTTTGCATTCTCTTCTTTGCATTCATCTTTTAACTTCCACATTACTATATGTTTTATCATGTAAATCACCTCTTAAATATTTTATTTTAATTATATCCTAATACTAAGATTTTTTCTAATTAAAAAGGGACTGAAATTACCCAGCCCCCTTTAATACTTTATTTTGTTTTTATAAATAAATATACACTATTTATAAACGCTATTACTCCTGAGAAGAATGCTACTATTGCCCAATGATTTATCATTAAAGGCACTGTATGGAATATACCTCTTAAAAATGGTACATATAATATTGCGAGAAGCATTGATATAGAAATAGTAACTGCTCCAACTAAATACGGGTTAGTAAATAATTTAATTTCAAATATTGAATGTCTTTCTGATCTACATTCAAATACATGGAATAATTGTGACATTATAAGTGTTGAAAGAGCTATTGTTCTACATGTCTCAAGATCCATTCTATAATATCTTCCTACCATAAATGAAAGTAATGTGCATATCCCAATTAAAGTACCTCTTATAAGAATCTTCTCTGTAAGTCCTCTTGCAAATATCCCTTCTTTCTTCTCTCTAGGTTGTTGTCTCATTATGTCATTATCCGCTGGATCTACACCTAAAGCTATTGCTGGAAGTCCATCTGTTGCTAAATTTACAAATAATATTTGTATTGGAGTAAGAGGATTCGGTAGCATAAATAATGTAGCTAAAAACATTGTTAAAACTTCCCCTAGATTACATGATAAAAGATATCTTATAAATTTCCTTATATTATCATATATAACTCTGCCCTCTTCTACAGCAGCTACAATTGTATTAAAATTATCATCCATTAATATCATTGATGAAGCTTCCTTTGTTACATCAGTCCCTGATATACCCATTGATATTCCAATATCAGCTTCTTTAATTGCTGGAGCATCATTAACTCCATCTCCGGTCATTGCAACTATATTGCCTCTTGATTTAAATGCCTTGACAATTCTTAATTTATGATTAGGAGATACCCTTGCAAATACTCGTATATTATTTACCTTATTGTAAAGTTCCTTATCTGTCATAGCTTCAATTTCTTTTCCAGTTAAAACTTGCTCTTCATTCTTACATATGTTTAAAGATTTTGCAATTGCAAGGGCAGTATTTTTATGATCTCCTGTAATCATTACTGGCTTTATTCCAGCAAGCTTACATTTTAATACAGCATCTCTTGCTTCCGCTCTTGGTGGATCTATACTTCCTGCAAGACCTATGAATATTAAATCATTTTCAAGCTTTTCATTTTTTACTAATCCATCAACCTTGTATGCAGCTCCAATACATCTTAATGCCCTTGAAGACATCGCCTCTAATGAATTACTTATTAGCTTTTTCTTTTGATAAGTTAAAGGCTTTACAATTCCATCTTCATATATATAATTACTCTTTTCAATTATTCTCTCTGGAGCACCTTTTATATAACATATTTCTCTATCGTTTTCTTTTACTATTACAGACATCATTTTTCTAGTTGAATCAAATGGTATATCAAATACTCTTTCAACTTTATTAGTAAAGTCTTTAACATCTGAAACCTTATCAAAAAACATTCTAACTAATGCAGTTTCAGTTGGATCTCCAAATAATGCTTTATCTAATTTTTTACTCTTTTTATCTAACTGACAATCATTACAGTGTACTAAAGAACTCTTTAATTTTTCTATTCCTTTTACATTATTAATATTTTCCTTTTGTAATTCTACTATTTTACCATTAATATAAACTTCTCTAACTGTCATCTTATTTTGTGTTAACGTTCCTGTTTTATCAGAACAAATTACAGAAGTACATCCCAAAGTTTCAACTGCTGGAAGCTTCCTAACTAATGCATTCCTCTTTAACATTTTAGAAACCCCAAGTGCTAATGCAACTGTTACTATAGCAGCTAGTCCTTCTGGAATTGCTGCTACTGCTAAAGAAACACCTAGCATAAACATCTCACCAGCTTCATTCCCTCTTAAAATACCTAATACTGTAACTACAACACATATGATTAAACATAGTATTACTAGTATTTTTCCAAGTGAATCTAACTTTTCTTTAAGTGGTGATTTTTCTTCTTCAATATTTTGTAGAAGATTTGCAATCTTACCCATTTCAGTTTTCATACCAATTTCTATAACTTTAAAGAGTCCTTTACCCTTTAAAAGATTTGTACCCATGAAACCAGAATTATGTCCTTTGTTAGCATCTTTGTTTACTCCAACAGACTCTCCTGTTAAAAGAGATTCATCCACAACAACTCCAGAAGCTTCTAAAAACTCTCCATCTGCTGGTATCCTATCTCCAGCCTCTAATATAACAATGTCCCCTATTGTAAGGTGTTTTGAGTTTATTACGCTTATCCTTCCATCTCTATATACCTTACAGGTTGGTGCTGCCATATCCTTTAAAGCTTCTAAGGATTTTTCAGTTTTAAACTCTTGAAAGAACCCTAAAAATGCATTCACTATAACTATAATAAGTATAGTTATTGCATCTGCAGTATCTCCCATAAATCCTGATATTATAGTAGCGCCTATTAATACCCATACCATAAAATCATTAAACTGTGATAAAAAAATCTTAACTGGAGATGCTTTGCTCTTATGTTCAAGCTCATTTAAACCAAAACTTTTCATCCTTTTTTCTGCCTCTTTCGTTGTAAGTCCTGGAATCATATTTTGTTCCTGTATCACCTTAATAATTCCTCCTTTTTAAGCATTCTTATATATATATATTTAAAAGTTGTTAACTTATGAAAAGTTTTGCTATAACTTACTTTACATTTTTTTATTTAGGTCGTACAATTATACTGTAATTTCATAAGATAAAGGAGGTAATGTCTTTGAAAAACGTAATATATGTTACTGGACACAGAAATCCAGATTCAGATTCAATCTGTGCTGCTATTTCATATGCTGCATTTAAAAATAAAGTAGGTGAAATACCAGCTGTTCCAGTTAGATTAGGAAACGTTAGTAGAGAAACTCAATTCATTTTAGATTACTTCAATGTTGAAGCACCTGAGTTTTTAGAGACAGTAAAATTAAAAGTTGAAGATTTAAAGATAGATAACATCAGCCCTATATCATCTGATATATCTTTAAAAATGGCTTGGAATATAATGAGAGATAAGAACGTTAAAACTATACCTGTTGGTGATGCAAATGATCATCTTATAGGAATTTTATCAGTTTCTAACTTAACATCATCATATATGGATATATGGGATAATAAAATTCTAAGTAAAAGTGAAACAACTATCGATAATATAATCGATACATTATCAGCGAAAGCTTTTTATGTAAATGAAAATACTAAAACTTTCCCTGGTAAAATATGTGTTGCTGCTATGCAACCTGATTCAATGAAAGAGCATGTTGAAGAAGGTGATATAGTAATTCTTGGTGACAGACCTGAAATACAAGAAGAAGTTATAAATGAAAAAGTTTCTTTAATGATTTTAACTGGTTCAACTGTATTAAATGATGAACTATTAGATAAGGCTAAAGAAGCTGGTATCACTGTAATATCAACTCCACATGATTCATTTACAACATCAAGACTTATCATACAGAGTATTCCTGTAAGATTTGTTATGATTAAGGATGATTTAGTATCATTCTCTACTGATGATCTAGTTGAAGATGTTAAAGGAACAATGCTTGAAACTAGATACAGAAGCTATCCTGTTATTGATATAGATGGAAAGGTTATTGGAACAATTTCAAGATACCACTTAATTTCAAACTTCAAGAAAAAAGTTATTCAAGTTGACCATAATGAAAGAGCTCAATCAGTTCCTGGGCTTGAAGAAGCAGAAGTTCTTGAAATAATAGATCACCACAGAGTTGCTGATATTCAAACAAACAATCCAATCTTCTTTAGAAATGAGCCAATAGGAAGTACATCTTCAATCGTTGCAAAATGCTACTTCGAAAATGGAATTAGACCTTCAAAGGAGATTGCTGGTTTATTATGTGGTGCAATAATTTCTGATACACTATTATTCAGAAGCCCAACTTGCACAGAACAAGACAAATATATCTGTAATAAACTTGCTGAAATAGCTGGTATTAATATAGAAAAATTTGCTAAAGAAATGTTTAAAGCTGGTACATCTTTACAAGGTAAAACAGTTGAACAAATATTCAATCAAGATTTCAAACCATTTACTATGGGTGATATTAAAATAGGTGTTGCTCAAGTTAATACAATGGATATTGAAGGATTTATGCCTTTAAAAGATGAAATGTTACAATATATGAATAAAAAAGCTGAAGAAGCTAACTTTGATATGGTTATGTTATTATTAACTGACATATTAAACGAAGGTTCACAAATACTTGTAGCTGGAAAGAAACCTGAAATAGTTGAAAAAGCATTTGGAATTCAACTTGAAGATTCAATGGCATTTTTACCAGGAGTTCTTTCAAGAAAGAAACAAGTTATACCACCACTTACACATTCAGTTATGAGTAAGTAAAATATTAAGCCGTGCTAATTAGCACGGCTTATTTTTAGATTCATTATTTATATACCAACTTATTAATATCTACTTGCTGACTTCATTGTTATCTTAAAGCTAATAAAATACCTAAGTAGTTATTTAAATTAGCTTTATAATTATTTCCACTTAAGTATTTCTATATCATTTTGCTTTTTAAAATTTATTAAATATGGATGTCCTACTAAATCAAGTAATGGTTTGTCTGATAAAGAATCTGAAAACATATATGAATCTTTAAAATCCACCTCTATATTGTCTTTTTTTAATTCTTCCATTAGTCTTTTAACTTTTTCTTCACCCTTACAATTACATCCATCCATCTCTCTAATGAATTTCTTATCCTTAAACTTAAACTTAGTTCCTATTATCTTATCTACTTCCTTATATTGATAGAATTCATTTAAGTAAAATTCAGGTGATGCTGATATTAAATATATTTTATAGCCTTGTTTTTTTAAATCTCTCATCATCTTTATAGCATCATCATATAAAATATTACTCAAAACATCTTTATAAAAATCTTTTACTAATATAGCTAAGTCTTTTTCATCAATACCATCTATAAACTTTAAGAATGCTTCCTTAACTCTTTTTTCATCATAAACTCCAACACCATACATAACTCCTGAAAAAATAGCTCTTGGTAAAAACCTTAAATTCTTTTTATCTTTATGTATCATATATTTAAAAAATTGCATAAGTGTTTCTTTTTTTGTTATAGTAAAATCTACGTCAAACATTGCTAATCTTATCATAATTTCCTCCAAATATAACGTCATCATATATATTATATAATATTTTTACTATAAATTTCTATCATTATTAAATTTAATCTACTATTATTTCTATCATATTTGTAATTTTAATAACTTTTTTCATAAAAAAGAAAGATGATTAACCCTTGAGGCTAATCATCTCTTTATTAACTTAATTTTTGAAGAAATTTTTCTATTCTATTTATTCCCTCTTCTATATTTCCTTTTGAAGTTGCATAAGATAATCTTATATAATTATCAACTCCAAATCCAATGCCTGGAACCACTGCAACCTTTTCTTCCTCTAATAATTCTTTTGAAAAACTTAGAGAGTCTTGAATTAATGTGCCATTTATCTTCTTTCCATAAAAATTACTTACGTCTATCATTACATAAAATGCACCCTTTGGAACAATATATTTAATATCTTTAATATGATTTAGTCGCTCTATCATATATAGTCTTCTCTTATTAAACTCTTTTACCATAGCCTTTAGACTTTCTTCTGAATTTCTTAATGCTTCAACTGCTGCATATTGTGACATAGAGTTTATATTAGAAGTCATATGACTTTGTATACTAGTCATTAACTTTACGATTTCTTTTCTTGCAGCTGCATAACCAATTCTCCAGCCAGTCATTGCTGATGATTTTGATAACCCATTTATTACAATAGTATTTTCATAAGAATATTTAGTTAATGATGCTATACTTATATGTTCTTCCCCATCATATATTAACTTTTCATATATTTCATCTGAAATTATTATTATATCATGATCTTCACAAAATTTCGCAAGTTCTAAAAGTTCTTCTTTTCTATAAATTGTACCAGTTGGATTATTAGGACTATTTATTATTATAGCCTTTGTTTTATCTGTTACTTTTGCCTCTAAAGCTTTAATTGTATACTTGAAATTCTCTTCTTCCCTAGAGTCTGCATATACAGGAACTCCACCTGCTAGCTTAATTAGTTCTGGATAGCTTACCCAGTAAGGTCTAGGAACTACTACCTCATCACCTTCATTTAATATTGCCATAAAAGCATTAGCTAAACACTGCTTTGCTCCATTTGAAACAATTATTTGATCTATAGAATAATCTAAGTTATTATCTTTTTTAAGCTTTCTACAAATCTCTTCTCTAAGATCTTTAACTCCAGCTACTTCTGTATATTTTGTTTTTCCTTCCACCATAGCTTTATGTGCTTCTTCTATTATATTTGAAGGAGTATTAAAATCTGGTTCACCAACCCCAAAACTAATTACATCTACACCGCTATTTTTTAGTTCTTTAGCTTTAGCAGTAATTGCTAGTGTTATTGATGGTGATATATTCATTGCTCTATTAGATAATTTCATTGTCTTTTCGCCCCTTTTACTTATTGCATCTATTATTAATTAATTTATTTAATAACGCTTCATTTATACCTTCAGAACCTATACTCATCTCTCTATTTGATTCATCATGAAAATCGCTTCCTCCAGCTATTAAAAGCTTATACTTTTTACTTAAATTATAAAGTAAATTAATCTGTTCCTTGGTGTGACTTGGATGATATACCTCAATTCCTTTTAATCCATAACACTTTAATTCTTTTATTATTTTTTCAATGGCCATACTCTTATATATCTTACCTGGATGTGCAAGTACAGCAATACCCTTTGAATCATTAATGGCTTTTAAAGCTTCCTTATAAGTAAGCTTTTTTCCTCTTACATAGGCTGGTTTTCCTTTAAGTAAATACTTTGAAAATGCACTCTTAAAATTCTCCTCATATCCACATCTTACAATTTCATTTGCAATATGAGCTCTACCAATTGAAGAGTTACCCTTTATAATATCTTCAAGATTTAGGTTTATCCCCTCATTTTTAAGTTTTTCAACTATCAATTTTACTCTGCTAACCCTTGCTTTTTTTAAAGAATTTACTATTTCATTAAGTTTAATATCATCTACATCAATAAAATACCCTAATATATGAATCTCAAAATCATCTATTTCACTACTTAGTTCAATACCAGGTATTGCAATTACCCCATTATTAGATTTTTTAGTTATATATTGAGAATCTATTGTGTCATGATCTGTTATAGAAATATATTTTATTCCTCTTTTTAAAGCATCCTCTAATATTTGTTCTGGTGTTAGCTTGCCATCAGAAAAGGTAGAATGTATATGTAAATCTGCATATTTCATATTCTTACACCTTCTTTACCTAATAATGACTATACCATGTTTTTTATAAATTGATACACTTTAATATATTCACAAAAGAGAGTGGTAACACCACTCTCTTTATTTATTTCCTATTCTTCTACTAATGTTTCGTTGTAGTATGTTGAAACTCTTTCGAATTCATCTTCTTCAGGAACTACTAATTCTTCATTTTCTTCTGAAGTTCTGAATAGATATACTGATTCATCTTCCATGTTTTTAGCTAAAACATATTCATTTCCTTCAAATTCAAAAGCATCTATAATTGGGCATGATATAGTATTTCCTTCATCATCTACTAAATCTACAACAAAATGTTCGTGATGGTCTTCTCCACATCCACATTCATGATCGTGTCCATGATCATGTCCGTGTCCTCCGCAACATTCATGTCCTTCATTATGTTCGTGATTTCCACATCCACATTTATTTAATTCTTTATCCATTTCAATTCCTCCTTATACTTAAGCGTCTTACTTAACATTATAGTTTAATTGTACCCTTATTTACCACAAATTAAAAGCTAAATTTAAAACTTTTCTATATTTTATATAATTAAAATTATATAACAAAAAAAGTGGCTTTAGCCACTTTTAAATTTAATATATACTTATAAAACTTTATTAAAATATAACACCATATGCAATAGCACCTGCTATGGCACCTAATATTGGAGCAACAACTGGTATCCAAGCGTACCTCCAATCTGATCCACCCTTGCCTGGTACAGGTAATATAAAGTGAGCAAGCCTTGGTCCAAAATCTCTAATTGGATTAATTGCATATCCTGTAGGACCTCCTAAACATAGTCCAATAGCCCATATAAGAATAGCTATAGCAAGGGGTTGAAGTCCATCTGCAAATGGATGTGCAGTAATTCCGATAATACCAAACATTAATACAAACGTTCCTATAAATTCTGTAACAAAGTTCCATTTAGTATTTCTTATTTCTGGAGCTGTACAAAATACTCCAAGCTTAGTAGCTTTATCTTCTGTAGCTTCAAAATGATTGTAATATGATAGAAGTACAAGTGCTGCCCCTATAAAAGCTCCAAGTAATTGAGCTATAAGATACATTGGTACTTGACTCCATGGGAATTTTCCTGTAACTGCAAAGGCTATAGTTACAGCTGGATTAAAGTGTGCTCCACTTATACTTCCAAACATGTATGCAGGTACTCCTACTGCAAAGGCCCATCCTGATGCAATAACCATCCAGCCAGAACTAAATCCTTTTGATTTTTTAAGTACAACGTTTGCAACGACACCATCACCTAGTAAAACTAAAAGTGCCGTTCCTATTAATTCAGCCATAAAGGTTGATATATCCATATGTAAATTCCTCCTAGGTTTAAAACTTTTCATAATATAGGCCCCTTTAATTATTAAAGGGGCCATATTGTTTATATAATAGTTTCCATTATAAATGTTACATTATATATTACAAATTAGAATGCAGCTTTAAATATGTTAACTATATCTTTTTCATTACCTTTTCTTGGGTTTGAGAAAGCATTACCATCTTTTAATGCCATTTCAGCCATATATTCGAAATCTTCTTCTTTAACGCCCATATCTCTAAGTCTTGCAGGAATTCCTACATCACTTGATAATCTGAACATTGCATCGATTGCTTTTTGAGCAGCATCCATAACTGATAATCCTTCAATATTTTCTCCCATGAATTCTGCTATATCAGCAAATTTTTGTGGGTTAGCTATTAGGTTGTACTTTTCAACATGTGGAAGAAGCATAGCGTTTGCTACTCCATGAGGCATATCGTATAATCCACCTAATTGGTGAGCCATAGCATGCACATATCCTAAGTTAGCATTGTTAAATGCCATACCAGCTAATAATGAACCGTATGCCATGTTTTCTCTAGCTTCTAAGTTAGTTCCTAAAGCAACTGCTTGTCTTAAATTGTTTGATATTAATTTAATTGCTTGAATTGCAGCAGCATCTGTTACAGGGTTAGCATCCTTTGATACGTATGCTTCTACAGCATGAGTTAAAGCATCCATTCCTGTTGCAGCTGTAAGTCCTGCTGGCTTTCCAACCATTAATAATGGGTCATTGATTGAAACTAATGGTAGGTTTCTCCAGCTAACTATAACGAACTTAACCTTAGTTTTTGTATTTGTTATAACACAGTGTCTTGTAACTTCACTTGCAGTTCCTGCTGTAGTATTAACTGCAACGATTGGTGGTAATGCATTAGTTAAAGTTTCTATTCCAGCATAATCATAAAGATCTCCTTCATGTGTAGCTGCAATACCTATTCCTTTACCACAGTCGTGTGAGCTTCCTCCACCAACAGTGATTATCATGTCACACTTTTCATCTTGGTATACTTTTAATCCATCTTTAACATTTGTATCCTTTGGATTCGGTTCAACACCATCATAGTAAGCAACTTCTATTCCTGCTTCTTTTAAGTATTTTTCAGTTAATTCAACTGCTCCACCTTTTAAGCTTCTTAAAAATTTATCTGTAACTATTAAAGCTTTCTTTCCGCCTAATATTTTACATCTTTCTCCAACTACTGATATTGAATTTGCACCCATAAAGTTAACACTTGGTACTAAATAATCGTACATTCTCATTTCGCTCATTTCATTTTCCTCCTAGATTTGTTATTATATTTGATTAACATTTAAAATTATAAATAATATTTTAAATTTGGATTAGCTTTTACTAAATTTATACGGTACTTTATTATTTGTTAAATGCGTCTACTGCAGCTTGTGCTATAGCCATATCTTCTTCTACAGTTCCACCACTTACACCAACAGCTCCAACAACTTGACCGTCAACTATGATTGGGAATCCTCCGCCAAATGGTACTATTCTTTGATTGTTAGTAAGTTGTAGTCCATAAAGGCTTTGTCCTGGTTGCACGCATTCAGCAATTTCATGACTTCCTTGCTTTAAGCATGCAGCTGTATATGCTTTATTTATTGCTATATCTATACTTGTTATAAATGCATCTTCCATTCTGTGCATTAACATTAAGTTAGCACCTTTATCAACTGCTGCAAATATAACTGGAACATTCATTTCAGTTGCTTTTTTCTCTGCAGCTTTAGCCATTTCTTTTACTATTTCTAAACTTAATTCTTTAACTTCATTTAATTTTTTCATAGTATTAAATCCTCCCTTATTTTTCTTCTTCAAATCTTGCCATTGCAAAAAGAGTATCTGATAGACGATTTACATATATTCTAACTTCTTCTCTTATCTCTTCTTCTCTAGCAAGAGTTGCTATTCTTCTCTCAGCTCTTCTAACTACAGTTCTTGCTACATGAAGAACTGATGAAGCTTCATTTTTACCTGGAATAACAAATTCTCTTATAGGACCTGTAATTTCCATATATTTATCTGTTAAGGATTCTAAATTTTTTATATCATCTTCATTTACTAATTCTTTTAAGTATCCAAGCCCCTTGCTATCACTTGCAAGTTCTCCACCTAAAGTGAATAATTTCTTTTGTATAGCATTAATCTCTTCTTTTAATTCATTAGAGTTTGACTTAGCATAAGCAAGGCCTAAAAGTGATATAACTTCATCTATAGTTCCGTAAGCTTCTACTCTTAAACTATCTTTATCTACCCTACTTCCGCCAAGTAGTGCAGTAGTTCCTTTATCACCAGTTTTAGTATAAATTTTATACATAACTTATTACTCCTTAAAATTTATTTAAAGGCTATACCCTTAACTAATCTACCTGCATTAGCACCTAAATCTCTTAAAATATTAGGATCATTATCTAAATGTGCTGTAAATAATGGTTGATCTTTAGATAATTTATTAAAGGCAAGTGTTACCTTTCCTTCAGAATCAACTCCAATTCCTACTGCTAATTTAGATTTTACAGCTCCTAGATGACTAAGTTCTTCTGAATTATTGCATTCTAAACTTTTTACATCATAAGGAATTCCTTCTTCTTCTATACCCCATAATATTTCATCAAATCTTGATGTATCTTCTAATGCAGATGAATGATATAAGTATATACAAGGTATTTCATATTCGTATGCTTTCATTACCATTGCCATAACAATTACTCCATTCCATTACAAGCTAGTATAAGTCCAGTTGCAACAGCGTTTCTAGGACCTTCTGTTCCTCTAATATTTCCACGTCCAGCTACAACTCCGTATTGTGATAAAGAATCAGTAACTAATTGAGGTACTTCAAAGTCTAAAGATGATCCTCCTACTAGTACAACAAATTCTATATCTCTTATATTTCCAGTAGGTGAAACTATTGTTAACGCTCTTAAACAGTTAGTTACAAAGACTTTCTCCTTTGCTCCTCTTCTTATACTTCTTATCTTTTCTATAGAAGTTTGCCCATCTATTGGCACAAGCATTCCATCTTTTATTATTACAACCTTAGCAAAAACTGATGGATCTAAAGGTTCTTTAAAGAATTCAACTGTTCCATCTTCGTGTCTTATATGGAATAAGCTTTCTACTTTAGCTAGAGGATATTTCTTAATATCTTCTGCTAAATTAAATGATTCAAGTCCAAGTTCAGACTTTATAAGCATAGTTACCATATTTCCAGCACCAGCTAAGTGAATTGATGATATTTCCCCTTGCTTATTTATTATTGAAGCATCTGTTGAACCTGCTCCCATATCAAGTATTGCAAGTGGTGTACTACTTCCTGGAGTTGTAAGTGCTCCACGTATTGCCATATCAGCCTCTACTCCACCAACTTCTACTGGAACCTTTAGTTCATTTTCAAGTTTATCTGCAATCATCTGCATTTGAAGCTTATCAGCTTTAACCATTGCTGCAATTCCTACAGCATTTTCAAGTGAAAATTCTTCTGCAAGACCACCTTTAACCTTTTGAGGAATAAAAGTATCTACTGCTAATAAATCTTGTATCTTTATGTCACTTATCTTTTGTTTTGTAAGATTTGCCATTACCTGTCTTACTCTTTCAAGCATTCCACCAGCATTAGTTCCAGCTTCACCCTTAACATCTTGTATTGGCACGCATAATCTTACAGCATCCATTATCTTTTCTGCTCCGTGTTCTACATCAACGCTTTCTTTACGTTTTAAACCATCTATATTTATACATCCAGCAGGGATTTTCTTTTCTTGAACATCTCCCTTTGGAGTTTTAATAACTACAGCTGATCTATTTCCAATAAGTGCCCTAGATATAGGTACTATCATCTTAGTTTCCTCTGATGACAAATTAAATACTGTTGCTATTCCATATGGATTTGCTAAGTTTTCAACTACATCTCCTTGTGCTGCAACTTCTACTGCCGCCTTCATTCCTACAGGAACTTTTTCTAAAAGCATTACTTCATCAACTATAGGTATTTTCTTGTCTAATCTATTGTTTATAAGTACTCCATCATCTCTTTGAACTATTGCTGCAGTAATATTAATTCCTCTTCTTGTGGCATGATTTATTCTAGCCGCTGCTTCCAAGAAATTAACTCTACTTAATATAAGAGGTATAAATTTATCATCATCATCTAGATCCTTTGAATCTATATTCTCTAAATCTTCTATACATATTGTTTTTCCTATACCAATCCCAATTCCACCTGGAGTTTGAGGATTATGTCCTATCATAGTTGATTCAGTTATTATAGTTTCTGTTATAGTTTCCATTGCAACATCACCAATAACTGGTGCAGCTTCATTTATCCTAACTAAATCTAAATCTTTAAGCTCTAAAGATACTTTTTTAAGTGCTTGTTTAAGTGAATCAAAAACACCTTCTATATTCTCTTCAGTACCTTTTATTCCTGTTGTAGGAACTATTCCACTTGAAAGAAATTCAACCTTTTTATCTTTAACTCTTGATAATGCTACTTCCGTAGTAGCATTACCAATGTCAACTCCTGCAATTATTTTCATTGTTTCCTCCCTGCATAAGAGTAAATTAATCTTGTTTTAATTTGCTTCTCTTTTCATATACTTCAACAGCTTCTCTTACGAAATCTGCATTTACTTTTGCTCCATATACATTTTCAAGTTCATCTGCAATCTTTAAAAGATCTTCTTTAGTTGAACGATATGGTCTTAATGCATTATATATTTCAAGAATTCTATCATCTGGTACACTTATAAGTTCAGCTGCTCTTCTAAGATTTCTAGCTATAGCTTGTCTATTCATACCTTCAGCTATTTGAGCTTGCATCTCTAAAGTTTCAGGTGATATTCTAACGTCTTCCGGTTTAACATTTCCATTTAAAACATTTTCTAAAGTTATCTCTTGTAAATTCATTCCTGTTGGTGTTTTTATATCCTCAGGTCTTTTACTTGCTAAAGGATAATCTTTAGGTGTCATTCTTTGCTTCATAACATCTTCTCCTTACAAATTAGAATTTAACTTCTATCTCTATTGGTTTTGCACCAACTTCTACGTGTTTAGTTTCTTTTATGTGGAATAATGCTGCTATTGCCATGAATTTTGGTCTAGCCATTTGGTCGTTCTTTGTAGGAACTGGTGTTGGTGACTCTCCCTTTGCATATTTAGCTGCATTTTTACCTATTAATCTATATGTTTCTAAAGTTAATAGTGGCGCTTGTGGGAATAACTCTAAGTTATTTAAAGGAAGTAAGTCTTTTTGATGTATAACTGTTGTTCCTTTTGATTGTATTCCGATTCCAATTCCTGATCCACTAAGCTTAGCTGCATCATTTGCTATAAATGAAACGTCTGAAGTTCTTACTATTCTAACAACTCTTGCGTGTAATCCTTCTTCTTCTATACCTGCAATAATTTCTCTTAGTATATCTGTGTGTTCTACATTAACTAATGTTCTATGTTGGAATTTTCCAAATGCTGGTGCAAGTCCAATTACAACCTCATCTGCTCTTGTTCCAACCTTAGCTTCACCTACTTCTGTAAGAGTAAGCTCTGGCATAACAAATTTGTTTGTTGTATTTTCCATTATCTTCACCTCTCCGAACCTTATTCTATATCTTCTGGCTTTATTACATTAGGAATATTCTTAATTTCTTCCCATCTTTCTTTGCTAAGTCTGTATCCAGTTCCAGGTCCTTTATAGTCATTTACATCATTAACAGCACTTATAACTTCAAAATCATTATCAAGTATTGCTGAAGTTTGAAGATAATCTCCTGTAACTCTTTGCTTAAGCATATTTAATATGTTATTTGCAACATCATCAAATCCATTAACACTTAAAGCTTTAACTATATCTAATCCAGTTACTCTCTTCTTAAGCATTTCTTCTGCAGCTTTTAAATCTTCAACTACATTTCTTTCTGGCATATCTTTACTTCCGTGAGCATAAGTTGCAGCTTCAACTTCTTCATCAGTTATTTTAGGGAATCCTAATTCTCTAAATACTGCTTGTATAGCTTTTGCAGCCTTATTTCTTATTGCTATTGTTTCTTCTTCTGATACTGGTCTAAGTCCGCCATCTACCATTAAATCTCTTTGAAGTACATTGTAATCATCAAAGTCTTCTGCATCGAAGTTTGAACCAGCGAACATGTTGTCATAGTTTGGAACTGCACTATATCCTGAGAATATAAAGTCTGTTCCTGGAAGCATTTGCATTAATGTTCTTGCTGTTCTTCTTATATCTGAATGTGAGAATGTTTGGTCATTAGCTGAAGCAACTTCTATATCAAGCATTGCAGCTATTAAGTTTTCTCCAAGAACTGCTCTAATACCTGATGGAACTGCACCAGTCATCCCTATACAACTAACTGCTCCATTTTGAAGTCCTTGAACTCCAGCTCCCTTAGTTATGTAAATACATCTTGATTCTAAGTAAAGCATTGATTTTCCTTCTGCATAACCCATTAATGCTTCTGAACCTGTTCCTGATGTATATCTCATCTTAAGTCCTCTTGAAGCATAAGCTGATGCTAAGAATGCTTTTGACCATGGAGTATCATCTCCATCTGTAAATACTGATTCAGTTCCGTATACTGAAACTGTTTCTGCATAACTTGTAAGTCCTCTCATACCAAGGTCAAGCTCTGTAGCTTCTTCAACTGAACATTGAGTTAAAACTCCTGGTCTACCTACTTGTGAACCTATAAGTATTGCTAATGCATTAAATGGTGCATATCTAACTATACCTACTGTTGTTTCTTGTTCTGAGAAACCTCTTATACCAGCTTCTGCTGCATCTGCTGCAATTTGTACTGGATTATCTTTAAGATTTGTTACGTGACATTGATTTGATGGAGTTTTTCTAGCTCTCATCTTTTGAAGTGCCATCATCATTTCGACAACATTCATATGTGACATAACTTCTACTGCTTTTGCAGGAGTTATTGCTGTTGTTATCTTAACAATTTCATCTCTACCTACATTTATATCTACTAATTTCTTTGCTATCTCTACTGAATCTAATTTCATAGCTTCTTCTGCATAATCTAGATTAATTGCATAATCTGCTATGAACTTGTCTATCATATCAAAGTCTTCTCTTTTTTTACTGTCTAATTCTATAACTACACCGTTTTCTATTTTTATAGAAGATTTAGGATCATTTGGACTCTCCATTGCGATTAAACCTTCTTCTGGC
Source organism: Clostridium sardiniense (assembly GCF_019753795.1). Lineage (NCBI taxonomy): Bacteria > Bacillati > Bacillota > Clostridia > Eubacteriales > Clostridiaceae > Clostridium > Clostridium sardiniense. Next base: position 106,079 of record NZ_JAIKTU010000009.1, read on the forward strand.
CATTCACCAATAAGACCATCTTGGTTTACAGGACGTTTTGCTAAAGTCTCGAATCTTTTTGATTTCACTTTAAGTTTCCTCCCTTAAAATAAATTTATATTTGATATTTTTATTAATTGTTATTTTTTTATCGATGTATTCATTTTAATCTAAAAAACATTAAAATCCATTAAAATATCTTGTCTTCTTCTCGAACTATATTGTTTAATTTTTATCAATTAAAATTGTACTTTTTCTCTACAACGAACAGAAAATGTGAATATTTAGTCAAGCACCCGCTAGGTTAACGTATACATATGTCAAAAAAATTAAATTTTCTTATATTATTAAAAATCAAAATCAAAATTTTTACCTTTTTAAATAAAATATAAATATTTTATCATAAAAAATATCCCCTAAGTAAAAAATTATCATAATCTTTTACTTAGGGGATACTATTATATTATGCATTCATTTCCCTATACTTTTTGGGAGTAACTCCTTCGACCTTTTTAAATACTCTTATAAAATAACCACAATCTTCAAATCCTAGGTCTATTGATAAGTTTAAAATCGGCATATCAGTAGTTTCTAGCATTCTTTTTGCATAATCTATCTTTTTATTATTTATATATGTTGTATAATTAACTCCAACTTCTTTTTTAAATAATTTACTAAAATAGCATGGACTTAAATTGCATATTGACGCTATCATATCTAAACTAATATTTTCTTTAAAGTTTTTATCAATGTAATCTATTGCATTTTCAATAGGTCTATTAATATCACTCACGTCTTCAGTAATTATACATTTATTATCAGCATATTTTTCCACTTCTTTTTCATCTTCGTTAATTTTAAAATTAACAATTATATTGCTAAGAGTATTTATTAATTCTTTTGGCCTAACTGGTTTTAAAATATAATCATTAACTCCTAATACTAAAGCTTTTCTAACTAAATCAAAATCATCATGGGCAGTTATCATAATTATAATTTTATCTGGACTATTACCTTTAATTATTTCTGCCGCTTTGCATCCATCAAATCCTGGCATTTTTACATCCATTATCACTAAGTCAGGATTATATTTTTTATCAAATTCTATAGCTTCTCTTCCATTACACGCTTCAGCTACTATTTCAGCACCTTTTAAATCACTAAGTATAACTTTTAAAGCCTTTCTCTCTAAAACCTCATCGTCTACAATCATTATCTTAAACATATCTACACTCCTAAGCTACTTTTTATTTTGCAAAGGTAATTTTAACTAAAGTTCCTTCTCTCATTTTACTTTCTATTTCTATTTTATAATCTTCTCCATAATAATGAGCCATTCTCTTATTAACATTATTTATTCCTATTTTATCTAAATCATTACCATATTTATATTTTAACTCTTCTCTTATCTCATTTAACTTATCCCTTGTTATTCCAGTACCATTATCTTTTATAAATAAACTTAAGCTATCATTTGTTTCCTCAGAGAATATTTCTATTTTCCCACCTTCTTCTTTTGTCTCCAACCCATGAACTATAGCATTTTCAACAAAAGTTTGTATACTCATAAAAGGTATTTTTTGCTCTTTAACTTCATCACTAATATTAATACTATAATCTAATCTATCACCGAATCTTACTTTTTGTAAATTTAAATATGATTCTATATATTCTAATTCTTCTTCCAAACGAAGTATTTTATCTACTTTTTTCAAGGTATATCTAAGCATGTTAGATAAATCATATATGACTTCTTGAGTTTTAGGTGCTTCCTCAATTATAGCAAGAGAAGATATACTGTTTAATACATTAAATAAAAAATGAGGATTTATCTGAGATTGTAACGCTTTTAGTCTACAAGCTTCATACTCTTTCTCAAGCTCTGCCTTCTCTTTTTTAGCTTCAATAAATTTAATATTTTTTTCATTTAATTCTTTTTGAGCTATTTTAAGCACTGCTTCTTCTACTATGTAATTACTTATATGGAACATCATATTGGCTATAGATTTTATTCTATCAAATTCAACTACCGGAAGCTTATTATATGATTCTAATAATTTTTCTCTTTCTTCTTCAGCCACATCAGAAAATATATGTTTTCTAGTTACTATATCTTCAAGATCAATATTTTCATTCTCACTTGTTAATACTTGACCAGCCATTACTGATCCTAAATATTGACCATTTACAATTATAGGTGTTGCAAAATCAATCAATCCTTTATGACACCTATAAATATATGGTTTTTCTAATCTAGCTGCCTCAAGTCCACCTCTTGAATCACATTTTTCACATAGCTCTGAATACTTACTATTTGCTCTCATAAGATTACAAAAATCACTGCATCTACTATGTTTAGTTGCTGGTTTGCCTTTATAATCAACAGTTATAATAGAAATTCCAGTTGCTTCAGCAATATCATCTTGTATCTTTTGAAATACTTCTATATCTATTACATCATTTAAATATAAAATTCTCCTAGGCATATTAGCCTCCTTATTTTATAGATTTCGATAAAAAAATCATCTTAAACTAAATATATTTTTTATTACTCTTATTTAGTTATCTAACTTTAATTATACTTTGTAATGTATATAAAATTCAACTAAATTCGACATAAAACGAATGCAGCTACTAATAATCTTACAATTATACATCCATTTTTTATAAAATTAATTAAATTTGTAAAATAAATCTATTAATATATTAAAATAAAAAGCCCAGATGAGAATATTCTCATCTGAGCTTCATAAGAGATAACTATTATTTTCCAGCTAGTTTTTTGTAGCCTTCTAATCTTTCCATAGCATCTGTATAAGTCTTTTCAAATAAAGCTTCTGCAGCTTCTGGGAATGCCTTAGCAAGTGAAGCATATCTAACTTCTCCCATTAAGAATTCCTTGAAGTCAGCTGTTGGTTCTTTTGAATCTAAAGTGAATGGATTCTTACCAGTTCCTTTTAGTTCTGGATTGAATCTGTACATTCCCCAGTATCCACAATCAACTGCTCTCTTAGCTTCTAAAGTACTGTTACCCATACCTAATCTTATTCCGTGGTTAATACATGGAGCATAACCAATGATTAATGATGGACCTGGGTAAGCTTCAGCTTCAGCTATAGCTTTAAGAGTTTGGTTCTTATCTGCACCCATTGAAATTTGAGCAACATATACGTATCCGTAGCTCATTGCTATCATTCCAAGGTCTTTCTTCTTAGTCTTCTTACCTGATGCAGCAAACTTAGCGATTGCAGCAGTTGGTGTAGCCTTTGATGATTGACCACCAGTATTTGAGTAAACTTCTGTATCAAATACAAATATGTTTACATCTTCTCCTGATGCTAATACGTGATCTACTCCACCGAATCCGATATCGTATGACCATCCGTCTCCACCAAAGATCCATTGTGATGGTTTGATTAAGAAGTCTTTTTCTTCTAAGATTGCTTTTGCAAATTCGTTGTCTAAACCTTCTAAAGCAGCTATTACTCTGTCTGCTCTATCTCTAGTTCCAGCACCAACTTCTACATTTGCAACCCAATCCTTAAGTGCTTCTTTAGCTTCTCCTTCTTCTAATGAAGCGATAGCTTCGTTAGCTTTATCAACTAATCTTTCTCTTATAGCTTTCGCTCCTAAGAACATACCTAATCCGAATTCAGCATTGTCTTCGAATAATGAGTTAGCCCAAGCAGGACCATATCCCTTGTGGTTAGTTGTATATGGAGTTGAAGGAGCTGATCCACCCCAGATTGATGAACATCCAGTAGCGTTAGCTATCATCATTCTATCTCCGAATAATTGTGTTACAAGTTTAGCGTATGCAGTTTCTCCACATCCAGCACAAGCTCCTGAGAACTCGAATAATGGTTGCTCGAATTGGCTACCCTTAACTGTGTTCTTGTTCATTGGGTTTTTCTTTGGTGAAACTTCATGAATTACATAATCCCAGTTATCTATTTCAACTTCTTGAGTATGAGCTGGCTTCATAACTAGTGCTTTTCCTGGAGCTGGACAAACTTGTGCACAGTTTCCGCAACCTGTACAATCAAGTGGGTCTACTGCCATTGTGTAGCTCATTGGAGTTTCAGTCTTTAATGCTCTAGCAGCAACTAACTTTAATCCTTCTGGAGCATTATTAGCTTCTTCTTCTGTTAATAAGAATGGTCTAATTGTAGCATGTGGACATACATATGAACATTGGTTACATTGTATACATTTTTCTTTATCCCATTCTGGTACGTTTATAGCGATACCTCTCTTTTCAAATGCAGCAGTACCTTGCTCGAAAGTACCATCTTCCATTCCATCAAATGCTGATACAGGAAGTTCGAATCCTTCTTGTCTGTTCATTGGATCAACAATCTTCTTAACAAACTCTGGTCTTGGTCTTCCTTCTTCTTTAACTTCATCTTTAGCAGTCTTCCATTCAGCTGGTACTGTAATTTCTACTATTGATTCGATTCCCTTATCTATAGCAGCATTATTCATATCAACAACTTTTTGACCCTTCTTACCGTATGAAGTTACAACAGCATCTTTTAAGTATTTAACAGCGTCTTCTACAGGGATAATGTTAGCTAACTTGAAGAAAGCTGATTGCATTATCATGTTGATTCTTCCGCCTAATCCGATTTCTTGTGCTATCTTAACAGCATTTAAAGTATAGAACTTAATGTTGTTTTCAGCAATGTATCTCTTGTATGAAGCTGGTAAATGAGCGTCTACTTCTTCTGGGCTCCAGATAGTATTTAATAAGAATGTTCCATTCTTCTTTAATCCTTCTAAAACATTATATTTATATACATATGATTGGTTGTGACAAGCTACAAAATCAGCCTTGTTTATTAAGTAAGGTGATTTAATTGCTTTTTTACCAAATCTTAAGTGTGATACAGTTATACCACCAGATTTTTTTGAGTCATATGAGAAATATCCTTGAGCATACATATCTGTATGGTCTCCGATGATTTTGATAGCACTCTTGTTAGCACCAACAGTACCATCTGATCCTAGTCCCCAGAACTTACATGCTGTAGTTCCTTCTGGAGTAGCATCTATATCTTCATGTACTTCTAATGAAGTATTAGTTACATCATCAACTATAGCTATAGTGAATCCGTTCTTTGGCTCGTCTTTTGCTAAGTTTTCGTATACTGCAGCAATGTGACCTGGATTTGGATCCTTTGAACCTAATCCGTATCTACCACCTACGATAACTGGAGCATTTTCTTCTCCGTAGAATGCACTCATAACATCTAAGTATAATGGTTCTCCGTTACATCCTGGTTCCTTAGTCTTATCTAAAACAGCTATCTTCTTAACTGTAGCTGGTATAGCTTTCTTTAATCTTGCAACGTCAAATGGTCTGTAAAGTCTTACTTTAACAACCCCAACTTTTTGTCCGTTTGCATTTAAGTAGTCAACTGTTTCTTCACATACATCTGTACATGATCCCATAGCAACGATGATTCTATCTGCATCTTTTGCACCATAGTAATCGAAGCAGTGATATTCTCTTCCAGTTAACTTAGTCATTTCAGCCATATATCCTTCAACGATGTCTGGTACAGCATTGTAGAACTTATTAACAGCTTCTCTTTCTTGGAAGTAGATATCTGGGTTTTGAGCAGTACCTCTAGTTACAGGATGATTTGGGTGTAATGCTCTATCTCTGTAAGCTTGTAAAGCTTCCATATCTACTAATGGTTTTAATTCTTCATGTTCAATAACTTCAATTTTTTGTATTTCATGTGAAGTTCTGAATCCATCGAAGAAGTTACAGAATGGAATTCTTGATTTAATAGCTGCTAAATGAGCTACAGCTGATAAATCCATTACTTCTTGTACTGATCCTTCAGCAAGCATTGCAAAACCAGTTTGTCTTGCAGCCATAACGTCTTGGTGATCTCCGAAGATGTTTAATGCTGATGTAGCTAGTGCTCTAGCTGATACATGGAATACTCCTGGAAGTAATTCCCCTGAAATTTTATACATGTTAGGAATCATTAATAATAATCCTTGTGATGCAGTGTAAGTAGTTGTTAATGCACCTGCTTGTAATGATCCATGAACTGCTCCAGCAGCTCCAGCTTCTGATTGCATTTCCATTACCTTAACAGGTTGACCGAATATATTTTTCTTTCCTTGTGCTACCCACTCATCAACATGTTCTGCCATTGGTGATGATGGTGTTATAGGATAGATAGCTGCAACTTCTGTAAATGCGTAAGATATGTGAGCAGCAGCAGTATTACCATCCATAGTTTTCATTTTTCTCATCGCGTGACCCCTCTTTCTAATTATAAAAATTAAAAATTTTAGTTTTTAATATTTATTATTGAGTAAAAGCCAATACTGGACCTTTACGACTGTATATAAAATAAAATTATATATTAGTAAATAACGTAAAATATAATTTTATTCAATATCATGACTATTGTATAATTATTAAAATAGTGTTTATAATAATTAAACTTTCTTAAAACAAATTTATTTGTCATTAAGAAAAAACCGTCTCTTTTATTATATAACACTATTTTAATTTTGCAAGCTTCTGAATATATTTGTAAATTAAATTTTCAACAATTCCAAGCATTCCATAGAACTTACTACTTTTTCCTTCTAATGCTACTTTTTATCACATTTATGATCTCTTTTACACCATCATTCATTTTACTTTCATTCATATTCTTAATAAGTTCTTGTTTACTTTCTTTTAACATTTTTATCCCTTTTAAAATTCCTTCTCTTTGAAGCTCCTCTTCTTCCATTACAAGTGAAAATCCTTCTTTTTTAAATGAGTTTGCATTTAAGATTTGATCTCCTCTACTTGCATTTTTTGAAAGTGGAATCAATAAAGTTGGCTTTTTTAATGCAAGGAATTCAAAAATTGAGTTTGCTCCAGCTCTTGAAATTATATAATCAGCTGTATGCATAAAATGTGTAAGCTCTTCACTTACATACTCAAATTGCTTGTATCCATCTACATTTTGTAAATTGCTATCAAGATTGCCCTTGCCGCATATATGAATAATATTGTTATCTTTCAGAATATTATATATATTCTCTCTTATGGCATCATTTATAACTTTCGACCCCAAACTTCCTCCCATAATAAGAATTGTATCTTTATTATCTTTAAAACCACAAATCTCTTTACCTTTAAGTTTTGATCCTGTTAGAATTTCCTTTCTAATTGGACTTCCAGTTAATACTCCCTTATTGTTTTTAACAAATTGTAAACTTTCCCTAAATGTAACACATAATTTATCACAGAAAGGTGATGCTAACTTGTTTGCAAGACCTGGTGTAATGTCTGATTCATGTGCAATTACCGGTATCTTCTTCATTGAGGCCGCTATAACAACAGGAACTGTTACAAATCCCCCTTTTGAGAATATAACATCTGGTTTTTCTTTAGCTAAAATTTTCCTTGCTTCATGTACTCCCTTTAACACCTTAAAAGGATCAGTAAAATTCTTTATATCAAAATATCTTCTAAGTTTTCCTGATGAGATTCCATAGTATGGTATATTATTGCTTGTTATTATTTCTTTTTCTATCCCATCTCTACTTCCTATATATTTTATTTCAAAACCTTCTTCTATTAATGATGGTACTAATGCTAAATTTGGAGTAACATGCCCAGCTGTTCCCCCTCCAGTCATTATTATCTTATATTTACTCAAAAAATATCCTCTCCTTAATACATGATATTTACTTTTTCATTGCCTATATTTTATAATATATACTTTATTTAAAAGTACAATATATTTTTTACTTATAACCTAAAACTTTTTAGTGATAATTGTATATTTTGTTTTCCATTGAATTCATTTATTTCTGGATAATATAATATATCCATTTTAAAATTACAATAACCTGTATCTTGTAATCTTAAAAATTCATCTTCCCCATACTTTTCTTCAAACAATTCTTTAAAATAATCATATTTATTGAAGTTAACTCCATCAATTATCTTACCGTTATTCATTTTAATTTTAAATCTCAAAAAATTCTTTTCTTTTCCCATGAAAATAATTCTATTTACTAAAACATCTTTAACTGCAAGCATTGGGCTTCCATTTCCTTTCCCAAAAGGACGCATTCCATTTAATTTATTCACTAAATCAAAATCAATATACTCAAGTGGCAATGGAGCATCTATAATAACTTTTCTTATTATATCTTCTTCAGTTAGTGTACACTTTTCATTTAACGCTTTTCTTAACATAGGTATTTTCTCTTCTTCTACTGATAATCCTGCAGCCATTGGATGTCCACCAAACTTATATATAAATTCCTTGCATTTAGATAGTTCCTCGAACATATTATACTCTTCTATAGATCTTCCTGATCCCTTTGGCATCTCGCTCCCTTTAGTCATAACAATTGCAGGTAAATTATACTTTTCTCTTATTCTTCCTGCAACTATCCCTGCTATACTTTCATGAATACTCTCCTCATAAACAAGAATAACTTTCTCATCATCTCTTAGGGTATTTTCTACCTTCTCTATTACCTTTTCAGTACTTTCCATAGTTAACTCTTGTCTTTTTTCATTAAGATCATTTAACTTAATTGCAAGTTCTTTAGCTTTCTCATCATCTTCTGTAATTAAAAGTTCTACAGATATATCTGCAATTTCTAGTCTTCCAGTAGCATTAATACAAGGTCCTATAACAAAACCAAAATGATATTCTGATATTTCCTTACCATTTAATTTTTTTACCTTTATTAACTCTTTAAGACCTTTTTTACTTGTATTATTTATAAGTTCTAAACCTTTTTTTACTATTATTCTATTTTCATCTAAAAGATCTACAACATCACAAACTGTTGCAATAGCTGCATACTCTAATAACTGAAAACTTTCTTCAATATCAACATTTAATTCTCTATATAACCCTTGAATAAACTTAAATGCTACTCCTGCACCACAAAGATTTTTAAAAGGATATTTGCAATCTTCCCTTTTAGGATTAATAACTGCATCTCCCTTAGGCATCATTTTTATTTTTTTGCCACCTTCTTCAACGAAAGGTATATCATGATGATCAGTTATAACTACAGAAAGTCCTATCTTCTTAGCGTACTCAACTTCATTAAAAGCTGATATACCATTATCGCAAGTTAATAAAACTTCAGCACCTTCATCTTTTAATATCTTTATTCTTTCAGAATTCATACCATATCCTTCACTCTCTCTATTTGGAATATGGTATTCAAAATTTGCATTTAGTCTTTTAAGTCCTTTATATAAAATTGCAGTACTACAAACTCCATCACAGTCATAGTCCCCATATATTACTATCTTCTTCCCCTTTTCAATGGCATCTTTTATAATAGCAACTCCTTTATCTAAGTCCTTTAGTAAGAAGCTATCATACATATCCTCTACTGTACCATTTAGAAAAAGAGAAGCAGACTTTTTTCGAGAGATTCCTCTATTTGCTAATAACCTTAATATAAGACTATTCTCACTCATATCCTTAGATAAGCTTTGGAATTCTTCTCTCTTATTTCTTACAAGCCACTTCTCTTTCATTTATTTCACCCTTCTAATTACTTTTTTAGCATTTCATATAACATCCCACGTCTAATCTCTTCTTCTTTAGGTGAGTTTAGTTCTTTAAGTAGTGTATATGAAAATTCTAAAGCAGTTGCTGGACCTCTACTTGTTATTATATTATTGCTTACTACAACTAACTCTTCTTTATAATTAGCCCCTATTATATCCTCTTCAAAACCTGGATAAGATGTTACATCTTCTCCATTTATTATTTCTGCTTTAGATAATACAATTGGTGCTGCACATATAGCTGCAACCTTTTTATTATTTTTAATACAGTTTTGTATTAAATTTATAACTTTCTTATTATCTCTTAAGTTTGTAGCTCCTGGCATTCCTCCTGGAAGTACTACCATATCAACTTCCTCTATATCATCTATTAGAATATCTGCACAAACTTTTATATTATGAGCTCCCATAACTTCTATATTATTAATTGAAACCATATCACAATGTATATCTGCTCTTCTTAAAACATCAACAACAGTTAATGCTTCAATTTCTTCAAATCCATCTGCTAATAATACCGCTACTTTTTTCATAAAGTCTCACTCCTTTTTAATTATATTGAACTGACTCTACTTCATCATCTAAGGTAATCATCATTATATCAGTTCCTCTTCCAGCTCTATTTTGAAGCTTTATATCAGTAACTTTAACTTCTTGAATATTTTTCTTTGATGATGTTAATGTAAATAATCTATCATGTTCTGAAGTTATTGCTATTTCATCATTATCATTTCTTGATATATACTTTCCATATATAACCTCATCATTTTCTTTTAAGCTTATTCCTGTAACACCTGATGCTACTTTTCCCATTGGATTTAAGTTCGTACTTAAGAAACGTATACCCATTCCTTTTTTAGTTACTATAACTATTTCTCCATTACTTGCATTATTTATCTCTATTGAAACAACTCTATCATCTTCAAATTTTAACTTATAATATTGAGTTAAAATAAATTCGTTGCTAAATTCGCTTAAAATTGTTTTCTTAATTAATCCACTTTTAGTCATTGAATATACTGCTAAACTTTCAGTATATGTTTTTAAGGATAATATTTTTATGATTTTTTCATCTTTCATTAATCCATCAACAATATCACTTATTTTAATTTCACCATTTACTGCACCTTCTAATAAGAATGACTTAACCTTAATTACATTACCTTTGTTAGTAAATAATAGCATATCACTTGTATTATCAGTATAAGTTTTTAAACTATCATTTTTACTAACTCTTGAAAATGCTTTTAATGTATTTTTATTTGTTACCCCTATAGCAAACTCCTTATATTCTAATGAATCTATATATTCGCAATAGATTACCATATCTCTTGAAGTTATATTAAATAAAGATGTTCCCATTATATTTCTTGGGGTATCTTGGATTTCTGGTAACTCCAGATTAAATTCTAATCCTAATTTTGTCTTAATCTTTAAGAAATCTTTCTTTTCATCTTCATTTAATAGTATTATATTTATTACTTCTTCATTTTCCTTTAGCTTTATTGCTTGAAGTTTACTATATGATGTCTTAAATTTATCTAAAGAACTCCTCTTTACAATTCCCTTATTTGTAATAAATTGAAGATATTTATTAGGATGTAATGTTGTCTGTGATATAACTTCAACTATCTTCTCTTCATCTAGGTTTAATGTTTTTATTAAGGTATCTATTCTTTCACCCTTATCTTTCCATTTACCTTCTGGAATATTTATTCCTTTTAATTGATACATATTCCCCTTATTAGTGAATATTAAGACATTATCTCTAGTATTAGACTCAAATAAGAATTTAAGTTCATCACCTTCTCTATATTCTATGGCTTCAACATCTTGATTTGATCTAACATAGTTTTTAGTTGGTATTCTTTTTATAAATCCATCCTTAGATAATGTAACCATAACATCTTCTATTACAATAAGCTCTTCTACATCAATCTTGGCTTCACTATCATCTTCTATTATATTAGTTCTTCTAGGATTCTTAAATTTCTCCGTTACTTCCTCTAATTCTTTCTTTATTACTTTTAGAAGTTCTTTCTCTTCTGATAAAATTTTCTTAAGTTTCTTTATCTCTTTTTTAAGTTCATTATATTCTTTTTGGAATACTTTAATTTCAAGTCCTGTCAATCTATAAAGCATAAGCTCTAAAATTGCACCTGCTTGAATTTCTGTAAATCCAAAGTTATTAATCAAGTTTTCTGATGCATCTTTTTTTGACTTTGAGCCTCTAATAGTCTTAATCACTTCATCCATAATATCTATTGCTTTTATAAATCCCTCTACAATATGGAATCTTTTTTCTGCAATTTCAAGCTCTCTTTTTGTTCTTCTTGTAATTATATCCTTTTGATGATTAACATAATGACCTATTATAGTTTTAAGTCCCATAGTTTGAGGCTTTCCATCTGCAAGAGCCACCATATTAAAACTTATGTTGCACTGAAGATCTGTTTTTTTAAATAAGTACTTCAATACTTTATCTGCATCACTCTCACTTAAAGACTTCTTAAATTCAATAACAGCTCTTACACCATTTCTATCTGATTCATCTCTTATATCTGTTATTCCTTCTAAAACTTTAGCATGTTTCTTATCTGCTGTCATTTCTGAAATAGTTTGAAGAAGCTTTGATTTATTTCTTCTGTAAGGGAATTCTGTAATTACAATGCCTAATCTTCCATTTTCTAATGTTTCTATGGAAGTCTTAGATCTACATGTAACCTTTCCTTCTCCTGTCTCATAGGCAGATTTTAATGAATTCTTTCCAATTAAGACTCCACCAGTTGGAAGGTCTGGTCCTTTTATATATTCCATTAACCCAGTTGTTGTAATTTCCGGATTATCAATATATGCTAAAACCCCTTCTGTTACTTCTCCTAAATTATGTGGTGGTATATTAGTTGCAAGTCCAACAGCTATACCAAATGTTCCATTTACTAAAAGATTTGGATATCTGCTTGGAAGTACTGTAGGCTCCATTTCACTATCTGAATAGTTTGGTACCATATCAACCGTATCTTTATCAATATCTCTTATCATCTCCATAGCAATTGGTGCAAGTCTAGCTTCTGTATATCTCATTGCCGCTGCACCATCACCATCCATTGAACCCCAGTTTCCATGTCCATCTATAAGTGGTTCTCTAGTTGAGAAGTTTTGAGCTAGAATAACCATAGCATCATATACTGATGAATCTCCATGTGGATGGAATTTACCAAGTATATCCCCAACTATTCTCGCTGACTTATAATAAGGTCTATCTGGGAAAGCCTTTAAAAGGTATGCCCCATAAAGTATTCTTCTATGAACTGGTTTTAGTCCATCTCTAACATCCGGAAGTGCTCTATCCTTTGCTACCTCTATTGCATAAGGAAGGTAGTTATCTGGCATTGCTTCCTCAAGTGGAATTCTTATTATATTTTTATCCACTGGTATATTACTAACTTTCTTAGCCATGTCATTACTCCATTTCTATCTATTTAAAATTCTCCGTATTTATACATATACTTTCTTCTTGGTTCTACTATATCTCCCATAAGAAGTGATACCATCTTTTCAGCTTTTGCAGCATCATCTATCGTAACTTGAAGTAGAGTTCTACTTTCTGGATTAAGGGTAGTATCCCAAAGTTGATCTGGATTCATTTCTCCAAGACCTTTGTATCTTTGAATTAATGCACCCTTTCCTATCTTCTTCTTAACTTCTTCAAGTTCATCATCAGTATAGGCATATTCACTTACTTCTTTTCCTTTAACCTTTTTATATACTTTATAAAGAGGAGGTTGTGCAAGATATAAATGTCCATTTGCGATAAGTGGTCTCATATATCTATAAATATAAGTCATCCATAATGTTCTAATATGATATCCATCAACATCAGCATCACTCATTATTATTATCTTATTATACTTTAAATTATCTTCACTATAGTTATCTAAAGTTCCTGTACCTATTGCTGTGTTAAATATCTTAAGTTCTTCTGAAGCTAGTACATTTTCAAGCTTTTGTTTTTCAGTGTTCATTATTTTACCCTTAGATGGCATTATACTTTGGAACCTTCTATCTCTAGCCTGCTTAACTGAACCTCCAGCTGAATCTCCTTCGACAACAATAAATTCATTATATTGCTTATCTCTTCCAGTACAAACTGCCACCTTACCAGCAAGAGGTGCTGCACCTCTTCCTATTTTCTTCTTTTCAGCTTCATTTATTTTCTTAATTTTTTCTCTTCTTTGCGCTGCTGAAAGAGCATTGTTTATAAGTCTACTTGCTAATTCTTTATTATCTTCTATCCATTCACCAAGCTTAATATATGCTAATTCATTCATCATAGTATATGCTTCATTATTACCAAGCTTAGTCTTTGTTTGTCCTTCAAAGACTGGATTTGAAATTTTAATTCTTACGATTGCAGTCATACCTTCCCTTAAATCGTCTCCCTCAAATTCCTTATCCTTTTCTTTTACAAGACCAAGCTTTCTAGCCCATTCCTTAAAAGCTCTTGTCATACCTGTTTTAAATCCAGTTTCATGAGTTCCCGCTTCAGTTGTTGGAATGTTATTTACATAACTTGCTATATTATCAGTAGTTGAGTCTGTAAATTGAATACACACCTCTCCTGACATAGCTATTCCTCCTATTTCTTTATCTCCTTCAAATAAAATAGGATCTTTGTGAAGTGGTGTTTTACTTTCATTTAAATATTCTATAAAATCTAAAAGTCCTCTTTCTGAATAATACTCTTTTTTAACTTCTTCATCTTTTCTATTATCAATAAATTCAAGTCTCATCCCTTTGTTTTGGAATGCCAGCTCTTGAAGTCTTTCATCTATAATATCAAATTTAAAATCAGTAGTTGAAAATATCTCTTTATCAGGTAAAAAGGTTACCTTAGTTCCTGTATCCTTTGCTTTTCCAACTATTTCTAATGGTATTACAGGTGTTCCTGGCATATCTTTTTTAAGTTCTTTATCATAAGCATATTCAAATCTTTGTCTATACTTCTTTCCATTTTGATGAACTTCAACTTCTACCCATTTTGAAAGAGCATTTACTACTGCTGCTCCAACACCATGTAATCCACCTGATGTTTTATAATTTTTATTATCGAACTTACCACCAGTATGAAGTTCTGTATATACCATCTCAACCCCACTCTTTTTCTTAATAGGATGAATACCTGTTGGTATACCTCTTCCATCATCAATTATAGTTACACTTTTATCTTTATTTAAAATAACAGTAGCCTTACTACCATATCCATTTGAAATTTCATCAATTGAATTATCAAGTATTTCCCAAACACAATGGTGTAGTCCCTTGCTTCCAGTAGAACCAATGTACATACCTGGTCTAATCCTCACTGGTTCTAATTTTTCTAAGGATGTTAAATCCGTAACATCATATGATACATTACTTTCTTTTACCATTTTCTCCTCCACCTTAAGTATTTTTATTATAAATATCTATTAATCTATTTATTGTTTCATTTCTATCTTTATTTACTATTGTCTCATAAAAATCTTTTATCTTAAAACTATTAGAATATAAAGGATCATAATACTTTAACATAAGTTCTTCACATACAGTTTTATAATCACATTCTTTAAGAAGCTTTTTATACTCTTCTACTCTTTTATCATTTAAATATCTTTTTAAGTTGTCTAAGCAATCTATAAGTTCTTTAACACTATCATTGCCCTTTATGTATTCTTTTATTAATATTTCACTCCTATTTTCAATAGAATCTTCAATATAAATCTTAATTCCATCCTCCATTGAACTCCATATAGGTTCAGGAATTATTATGTTACCTATTCTTTTGCTTTCCCCTTCAACAAAAACTAAATTGCCTTTTCTATTTTTAAGTGCTTCAAAAATTTCAGTCTCAAACATTTTTTGAGTATTAGATTTTCCAAGAGATATACTACCTAAAAAAGAACCTCTATGATTTGCAGCCCCTTCTAAATCTAGTATATCAAAACCTTTTTCTTTTAAAGCCTTTAAATATTCAGTCTTTCCCACACCAGTCTTTCCATGTAAGACTATATATTTAACTCCTTTATTTACTCCCTCAAAATTATCATTTATATACTTTCTATACCCTTTATATCCACCTCTTAATTTATACACTTTTATTCCTAATGAATATAAAAGAGAATATATACTACCACTTCGCATACCGCCTCTTGAACAGAAAAGTACTATTTTTTTCTCACCATTATTATACATGTTTTGTATATCATTAAAAATCTGTGGAAGTCTCTTTGATATAAATTCAATCCCCTTAGTCCTAGCAGCCTCTACACTTTCTCTAACATAAAGTGTTCCTACTATATCTCTTTCATCATCTAAGAGTACAGGTATATTAATTGCACCTTTTATTGTAGCTTCTTTATATTCTTTTGGACTTCTAACATCAATTAAAATACACTCTTTATCATCTACTATATCTTTATAATCTATTATATTAAACATACTAAGGACCCCTATACAATTTATTAACCATTCTATTCTATCATACTTTTACAAAATAAAAAAAGAAAAAAATCGTACATACGTTTGTACGATTTTTTTCTATGTTTCTATCTTTTTAGATAATACTATTTAGCTAGGACCTCTAATACTTTATCATAGTTTGGATGATCACTTACATCTTTACAATATTCTACATATATAACTTTATTATTTTCATCTACAACGAACACCGCTCTAGCTAAGAAGCCAACTTCTTCTATATATACTCCGTAATTTTCTCCAAATACTCTATCTTTATAATCTGAAAGAGTTATTACATTTTCTACATCTGCTGCTCCACACCATCTTGCTTGTGCAAATGGTAAATCAACTGATACTACATATATAGTAGTGTCTTTAAACTTTGTAGCTTCTTCATTAAATCTTTTAACTTCCATATCACATACTGGTGTATCTAATGATGGAACTGTTAGAAATACTCTCTTTCCCTTTGTATCCTTTAATGTAACTGGTTTTAAATCATTATCTGATAAAACAAAATCAGGTGCTTCTTGACCAACTCTTACTTCTGCTCCTCTAATTGTTACTTTTTCTCCATTTACTGTTATATTCATTTTCTTCACTCCTTTAATTAGCATTAAAAACCTATATCGATAATTGTTTTCCATTACTAACTTTTCTCTTTTGATAATTATATTTTATACTTTTAAATAAAATATTCAATAGATTATCTTTGAATATTTTATTAACATAATATTATAGTTCCCTATATAATTATTTTTAATATTAAAATTAGGACTTAAAAATTTATATAAATTCTTAAGTCCTAATTTATTAATTATAATGATGCTTTAAATATGCTTATTACATCATCCTTATTTAAAGCTCTATATCCATATTTTAAGCCTCCAACCTTTACTGCTTTTTCGGCCATAATTTCAAACTTTTCATCTCCAATACCTATTTCCCTAAGTTTTCCTGGGATTCCAAGTTTCTTAAAGTAATTTCTTGTTTTTTCTATAGCTAAATTTGCAACTTCTTTTTTATCTAGTGATTTATCTATATCCCAAACATTAACTCCAAATTCATAGAATTTTTCTAATGTATCTTCATTCAAAACAAATTTCATCCAATTAGGTGTTAATATAGCAAGTCCAACTCCATGAGTTATATCATAAAATGCACTCAATTCATGCTCTATTGGATGAACTGACCAAGCTGTTCCTTCTTTTCCACAAGAAAGTAATCCATTTATAGCTAAGCTAGATGCCCACATTAAATTAGCTCTTGCCTCATAATTTTCTGGTTCATTATACGCTATCTCTCCATACTTAATACATGTTTTTAATACACCTTCTGCCATTCTGTCTTGTAAGTATGCATCTTTAGTTTTGCTAAAATATACCTCAAATACATGGCTCATTATATCAGCTGTTCCTGCTGCTGTTTGATTTTTAGGTACTGAATAAGTATATTCAGGATCTAATATTGAAGCTACTGGTCTTAATATCTCATTACCAAGTCCTAACTTCTCATTTGTATCCATATTTGAAATAACAGCAAATGGATCCATTTCTGATCCTGTAGCTGAAAGAGTTAATATACTAATTATAGGTAAAGCCTTTTCTATTTTTGAAGGATTCTTTACTATCTCCCATGGATCACCATCATAAAAGCTAGCTCCTGATATAGCTTTTGCACAATCTATAGTACTACCTCCACCTACAGGTAAAATCATATCAATAGAATTTTCATGTACAAGCTTAACCCCTTCCCTTACTGATTCTATTCTTGGGTTAGGATCTACTCCTCCTAGCTCTATACATTCAATATTATTTTCTTCTAATATTGATTTAACTTTTTCATATAATCCAACTTTCTTAATACTTCCTCCACCATATACTAATAAAACCTTTTCACCATATCTTTGTAATATCCTTCCAAGACTTTTTATCTTGCCTTTTCCAAAATAGACTTCTGTTTTAATTGAATAATCAAAATTTTTCATAAACCTCTCCTCCTAATCTTTATTAATTTAAGTATACACCCTTAAATAATATATTATCAATTTATAGGTAAACTTTTCTTGTACTATATATTAAGTTATTGCAAAATAATTTATATTACTTATTATCCTCATTTATGACTTTTTAAATTCAAAAAAGGTTTAAGACTAATCAAAGTCTTAAACCTTTATTTTACAAATCACATATTTCAACATTTCTTACATGCTTAGTGTGACTCCACTCTTTATTATTCTTATTTATAATACCTTGAACTGTAATTGGAATCCAAGTTAAAGTATATAATCCATATAATAAGAATCTGATAAATAATAGTAAACCACTTTTTCCTAAGCATATAAATGTAATTACTAACATTACTAAATTATACGCAGCTGATACTATCGTAAATGCATATATGCTATCTATTTTAGTTGCTAATATTGGTAATATAAATACATTCATTGAATATATAAATATTATAGCAAAGAATCCAGTCGAAACTTTTTTCTCAAGCTTTAGTACTAATGGTGTAATTAAGAATTGACATATTATAAATATCTTCCAACCTATATCACTAAATACACTGCTTATAACAAAAACATCCGGTGCTCCAAGATTTCCTTGCACTAAAGTAAGAACTGCTGACAAACCAAGTAGCAATGTAACAAATGGTTGCATTACGTATAATGCACAATCAAACATATACCACTTTCTTTGCTTTATTGAAGCTTTTATAAGTTTAAAGAAATATCTTGATGCAACATCTGTAAATCCTTGCATCCATCTCTTTCTTTGTGACCAAGATTGTTTTAATGTTAATGGTTTTTCATCGAATATTCTTGCATCATGTGCCCAACCAACTTTTTCTCCGTTGGATACAAGTTTACAAGTAAATTCTAAATCTTCTGTAAGACATGTTGCTCCCCATCCTAATTCTTGTAACATTCCTGTGTCAATTGCAAATCCAGTTCCACCTAATTGGTTTGAGAATCCAACATTATTTCTTGCTAATTGGAACATTCTATTTTGTGACCAAAAGGCTATTGAATACGCTGTTGCAATCCAAGAGTCATTTGGATTTTTACTATCAATATATCCTTGTACAACTTTATATCCTTCTAGCATCTTTGAGTTTATTTCTTTTAAGAAATCTTCATGCACTAGATTATCTGCATCAAATATACAAATAGCATCATATTTTTCATTCATTTTAAAAAGTTTATCGAACATCCACTCAAGAGCATAACCTTTACCTCTCTTATCTTTGTTAAAACGTTCGAATACATTAACTCCGTAATTTCTTGATATTTCCGCAGTCTTATCCGTACAGTTATCTGCTATTACGAAAACATCATATAATTCCTTTGGATAATTAAGTTTCTGCATGCTCTCAATAAGCTTACCTATAACTACTTCCTCATTATGAGCCGCTACTATCATTGCAAACTTTTTAGTTGGTGTGTAATTTTTCTTCTCTTTTCTTCTAAATAATCCGAAGAAAGCTAGTATTAAATAATACATAGTTATAAAGAATACGAAAAATTGAAACGCTGCTGTTACAGCATAAATTAAGTTTCCCATTAAATTCACTCCTAATGACAAATGGAAATTCTTCCCCATTCATTTTCTATTTTCTCTAAAAGTACGTCCTTTTAAATATAATTCAACATAGTGTAAAAATCAAGTATATAAAAATTAAAAATATTTAAGAATTGCTAAAACCCTTAGTTTTACACATATTTGAAACTCAATTTTTTTAAATAAATATAAAAAAAAGCAGACCCTTCTAAAGTCTACTTTCTCCATTTTTTAACTAAACTATACCTTGAGCCATCATTGCATCTGCAACTTTTAAGAAACCTGCAATATTTGCACCCATTAATATATTCCCTTCTTCTCCGTATTCCTTAGCAGCTTCACTTGAATTTTTATATATTGCTACCATTATATCTTTAAGTTTATCTAGAACTTCTTCTTCACTCCATGATAGTCTAATACTATTTTGTGACATTTCAAGTGCTGAACAAGCAACTCCACCAGCATTGGCAGCTTTTGCAGGTCCAAACATAACTTTATTACTTTGTAGCACCTCTATAGCCTCAAGTGTTGATGGCATATTTGCGCCTTCAGATACTGCAATTACTCCATTTTCAACAAGTATTTCTGCTGACTCTTTATTTATCTCACCTTGAGTTGCACAAGGTAATGCTATATCACATTTAATCTTCCATATATTTCTGAATCCATCTTCATATTTAGCAGTTTTAACAAAATCTAAATATTCTTTAATTCTTCCTCTTTTAACTTCTTTTATTTCTTTAATCACATCTAAGTTAATTCCATTTTCATCATATATATAACCATTTGAATCACTAAGTGCTATAACTTTAGCTCCAAGTTCAGTTGCTTTTTCTGCTGCATATATAGCAACATTTCCTGAACCTGATATAACAACACTTTTTCCATTAAAACTGGTTCCGTTATCCTTAAGCATTTCTTCAGTAAAGAAAACTAATCCATAACCAGTAGCTTCTTTTCTTCCAAGGCTACCACCATAAGTTAGACCTTTACCTGTTAACACTCCTTGTTCACTTGTATTTCTTATTTTTTTGTAATATCCATACATATAACCTATTTCTCTACCACCAACTCCTATATCTCCAGCCGGTACATCTATATCACTTCCAATATGTTTGCAAAGCTCTGCCATAAAACTTTGACAAAATCTCATAACTTCATTATCTGATTTTCCTTTAGGATCAAAATCTGATCCTCCCTTACCTCCGCCTATTGGTAATCCTGTAAGCGAGTTTTTAAATATTTGTTCAAATCCTAAGAACTTAATAATACTTTGGTTTACTGATGGATGAAATCTAAGACCTCCTTTATATGGCCCTATCGCGCTATTAAATTGAACTCTAAACCCTCTATTTACTTGAACCTTTCCACTATCATCCACCCAAGGTACTCTAAAGAATATTTGTCTTTCCGGTTCTACTATTCTCTCTAATATACCATTCTCTATGAATTTCGGATTCTTATCAAAAACAGGAACTAATGAGTTCATAACTTCTGTTACTGCATCTAAAAATTCATTTTCACCACTATTTCTTAACTTTACTTGCTCTAGTACATTTTCAACATATTGTTTTCCATTCATAAATTTAACGCCCCTTCTCATTTAGTAATTTATTTATATAATACAACTTTTTAATGTATTTTACTATAAAATACATTAATTTTTTAGAATTTTCTTATTTTTTTAAAATTTGAAATAATATTTTGTTAATATGTAAATTCAAGTGAAAATGAAACAGTTTTCTTTATTCATATTTATTATGTATTCTTTAAACCTATTTTATTAAAACTATTATTAAAATTATTAAATACTTAGGAGATATAAAAATGAAAATTGGTTATGCCTGCACCCCACTTAGAATTCCAAATAAAACAACAAAATCATTTATTCTAAAAAACTATTCAGAAGATATTTTAATAAATTGCATATCTAATAATTTAAATAATCTAATAGATATTTTAAATTATAATATTTCTAATGAAATATACTTATTCAGAATCAGTTCTGATATAATTCCTTTTGCAAGTCATGAAATAAATACTTTTGATTGGGAAAGTTATTTTAAAAAAGATCTAAAGAAAATAGGGGATTTAATTAAGAATAATTCTGTTAGAGTATCAATGCATCCTGGACAATATACTGTTTTAAATAGTCATAATAAAGCTACAGTTTCTAAAGCAATTAAAGATTTAGAATATCACTGTAAATTTTTAGATAGCTTAAACTTGAACTCTGATTGTAAGATTATACTTCATGTTGGTGGAGTATATAACAATAAAAAATTAGCAATAGATAATTTTATTAATAATTATAATTTACTTTCTAGAAATATAAAGAAAAGACTAGTAATTGAGAATGATGAAAAAAACTATAGAATAAAAGATTTATTATATATAAGTGAAAAATGCTCTATTCCAATAATATATGATAATTTACACTACACTTGCTATGAAGGTCATGAAGGTGATAATTGTTCAATCTTAAATAGTATTAATCAGACTTGGCATAAAGAAGATGGCACAATTAAAGTTCATTACAGTGAACAAAATAAAATTAAAAAGAAAGGCTCTCACTCTAGTACTATATCTTGTAATGGCTTCTTAAATTATATAGATTCTTTAAATGGATTAGACATTGATATAATGACAGAAGTTAAAGATAAAGATTTTTCTGCAATTAAAACTATAAATTTATTGAGCGAATTAAAAGGGACTTTATCCGAAAAATCTAAGATTGAAGAATTAGAATCTTATAAATATTATCTTAAAGAAAAAGGAAAGGATGTCTTTGAAAAATCTAAATATATATTAAATACTGAAGGAATAATAGAGTTTTATAAATTTATAGATAGATTTATTTATTCAGAACCTTCTTTTGAATGTTCTATAATCACTCTTAAAGAAGTCTATTTAGAACTTGAAAATAATTTAACTAAAAGTGAAATAAATCACTTTAATAAACTATTTAATGATAAAAAATTTAAAAAAGCTAAAGAATATTTATATAAATTAGCCTTCAAAAAAAACTTATACAATGCACTCTCTATGTATTATTTCTATAACTAAAAAGAGAATAGATGTTTATCTATTCTCTTTTTATTAACTAATCAGTTATTTCTTTTATCATTTTGTCTAATAACTTATTCTTTCCACCTTTTGAATATAAATATATTGGTATAGTTACGATTATACCTCCAATTGTTCCACATATAATATCGTACATTGTATCCTCTAATCCATTTTGAGCTGTTAATCCAAACAAGCTATCTGTTGTAAACTCCCATATTTCCCATATACCAGCACAAGCTACTGCAAACATTATAGTAAATAATACCATAGCAAAAGGTTTTATATCTTTATTCTTTTTAGGATTAAATAAATATGTGTATATTGCAAAACCAATAACGCCTATTAATAAACCTGATGCAAGATGAAGCATTTTATCATATCCTTCTATTGCATAAAAATTTAATACATTTGCTAAATACATTGAAAAGAATATAAATATAAGGATAGCTACATATGTCATTTTAGATTTTCTAAAAAATGTATATCTACAAAATACTTTAAGTAGGCCTACAGTAACTAGAATTAATACTATCCTAGGTAACTTTTCTCCCTCTCTATAAATTACATCCCATACTGTTGTGATAGCTAATAATATTAAAAATAAATATGTTATAACGCTATCATAAGTTAATTTTTTCATAAATACCCCCTAATTAATATTATGTTTTTTACTACGATAAAATGGTATAGAAAGGAGGAACCCTCCTATAAAACCTCCTATATGTCCTAAATTATCTATACTCGATGAAGTAAATCCTATATATAGATTTAATATAATAACTGCTATTATATTACCTAAAACACCTCTTTGAAGATGTTTCTTTTCCCTTAATGCAAACCATAAAAAGGCTCCTAATATACCGAATATAGCTCCTGAAGCTCCAACTGATATCATATTTGGACCTAATATATATCCTAATAAACTTGAAGTTATACTTGAAAATAAATATATAGATAAATATTTCTTCCATCCATATATTTTCTCTACAACTGTACCTACAATAAATAATGAATACATATTAAATGCTATATGCATAATTCCACCATGTAGGAAGGCACTTGTTATTAATCTCCAAACTTCTCCCTGATTTATTAAATAATTTACTTTTGCTCCAAACTCAATTAAAACCCTTGTATTTATATCTACCATACTTTTAGATACCATAGCTGTTATTATAAAAATAATAACATTTATTAGAATAAGTATACTAGTTACAGGGCTTTCTCTAAAAATACCTAATATTCTTTTTTTGTTATTTACAGATACTTTTTCTTTATTTATAATTTCTAAACATTCTTTTAAAGGTCTACACTCTTCATCATAGTGCATAACCTCCATACTATTTATATTATATATTAGCTTACTCCTGCCCTGGTTATCCCCTCTTATATAATCACCCTGTACAAATACAATACTATTTAATAAAAATCTCTTTCCTAAACTACTTAAATACCTAAAGGCTTCATCATAATCAATATCTTCATTTGAATCCTTTGATATTATTACAGCATATATGCCTTCCTCTAAATCTTTAATAGCAATCCATCTATCTTCTTTATAAAAATTACTATAATATTGTTGCATATAAAAGCCTTGAGTACTTGAAAGAAACTCATAAACTCTTTGACTAAAGTCTCGCATACTTCCTCCACTATTTTTAATCTTTAAATACATTATAAAAGATACATTTAAACTTTTCAAAGAAAATACGATTCTATTTATAGAATTAATAAGAAATATTAAAAAATCAATCTAATATTCCTAAATTTTATACAACTTAGGAAATTAGATTGATTTATATTTAATCTATAGATTTTCTTCTAACATATCTAAAAGTTCATTAAATCTTTTAATTGTGGCTTCTAAAGGTTTTGATGTAGTCATATCAACACCTGCATTTTTCAATATATTTATAGGATAGTCACTTCCACCACTCTTTAAGAATGATTTGTATTTATCTACAGCATTTTCTTCTTTATTTAATATAGAGTTTGCAAAGGCTGATGCAGCAGCATATCCTGTTGCATATTGGTATACATAAAAATCTGAATAGAAATGAGGTATTCTTGCCCACTCTATATCAATCTCTTCATCTACAACCATATCGTCTCCAAAGTATTTAACATTTAATTCATGCCATTTACTTGAATACTCTGAAGCTGTAAGTGGATTTCCACTTTCTATACTTTCATGAGTATAAAGTTCGAATTCAGCAAACATTAATTGTCTAAATACAGTGGTTCTAATTTGTTCAAGCTCTTGATTTATTAAGTATAATTTTCTCTTTTTATCTGTTTCTTTATCAATTAAATAATGTATAAGTAATGCTTCATTAGTTGTTGATGCAACCTCTGCACAGAATAATGTGTACCCTGCATAGAAGTATGGTTGATTCTTTCTTGAATAATATGAATGAATTGAATGACCCATTTCATGAACTAGTGTAGATACATCATTAAGCTCATAATTATAATTTAATAAAACATAAGGCATAGTATCATAAGATCCCCAAGAGTATGCTCCCCCTCTTTTACCTTTATTTTGATATTTATCTATCCATCCTGAATTTATTCCTTCTTTGAATATATTAAGATATTCTTCACCTAAAGGATTAAGTCCATCTATTGCAATCTTTACACCTTCATCAAATTCTATGTGATCCTTTTCTATTTCTATAACTGGAACATATAGATCATACATATGCATTTCTTCAAGGCCTAGCATCTTCTTTTTAAGTGAGATATATCTATGAAGAGAACTTAAATTTCTATCTATAGTACTTAAAGCTTCCTTATAAACTTCTACAGGAATATTATTAGGTTTAAGTGATGCTTCTAAACAAGAGTTATACTTTCTTACTCTTGCATCAAAAGAAAAATTCTTAATTGATGAGCTTAATGTTGTTGCAAATGTATTTTTAAGCTTATTATATTCAGAAAATAAAGTCTTAAAAGCTTCCTCTCTTACAACTCTATCCTTTGATTTTATAAATGAGGAATAATTTCCTTCTGTTAATTCAACTAATTCTCCGTTTTCATCTTTTATTTTAGGGAAAGTCATATCTGCATTGCTAAGCATACTTTGTATTGAAGATGGAGCATCTAAACAATCTGAAACTTGTGCCATTAATTCTTCCATCTCTTTGCTTAATACATGATCTTTTTCTTTTAGTATATTTTCGAATATAAATTCGTATTCTTTAAGATCTGCTACTTCTTCAATTGCTTTCTTTATATAATTTTCTCCTAATGATAATATTTCTGGTACAAAATATGCAGAATAGCTTGATAATTCAGCCATATAGCTATCAACTTTACTCATTCTAGCTTGATTTTCATTATTAGCTGTATCCTCATCGCTTTTTAGGTGTGCATATACATAAAGTCTCTCAGCTAAACGAGAAGTTTTTTCTGATAACTTTAAATATTCTAAAATCATTTCTGGCTTGTTAAGCTTACCTTGAAATTCTCTTAATTTTGGTGCTTCATTTTTAAGCTTTGTAAAATCCTTTTCCCACTCATCATTTGATGAATAGATCTTTTCAATTTTCCACTTATCATCTTCTTTTATTTCATCTCTATTTTTTAAAACATTTTGAGCCATATAAATTCCTCCTTTTTATAGTTGAAAATATTTCTTTTCAGTAAATTATATTAATAGGTGAAGCCTTTGCCTCACCTATTATAAGTTTTCTTTTATTATATGCTTTTATATTAAGTTCTAAACTTCTTCCTTATATTCTTCTTCTTTTCCTTCTATATTCTTAAATACATTTTCCATTTCAGTTTTTATTAATCCAATAATCTCATTTAACTTTTCTTGTATTTTACTATATTCTTCATCATATTCAAATTTTATAATAAATGTAGGATTATACTCTTCTAAATCTTCCTCTAATTCATATCCTTTTTCTTTAAATCCTTCTTCATTGAATAAATCATATATTGCTGAATATTCCCATTCTTCAACATCTTTATTTGTATCAAAGTATAAATTAACAACTCCATCTTCTACAAAAAACTTTCTTACAAATAAAGCACCTTCATCAACGCTAAAACTTCCTAATTCTTTTGAAATAAATCCTGTATCTTTATCTTTCTCCATTAAAACTAAGCTTGAAAAATCCATATTAATCTTCCTTTCTAACTCTTAAAATTCTTCAGTTGTTCTTATTATAAACCATACCTACTATTTTATGAAATATTAAATATAATATTCTTTACTTTATGGAAAAATATGGTAATATTTTATTATAAAGTATTTTAAGGAGTGATATTATGGGCAATAATAGAAGAAGGCCTCGAAATAAAAGATTTAGTCGAAGAGAACGTTTTTTAATAAACCAAAAAAAGAGAAGAAGATTAGCTCTCTTAATCATCGCACTCATAATAGCATTAACTGCATTTACAGCAAAGAAAGTGTTTGCTTATGTTAAATGTCAAGATATATCTACTGCTGTTGAATATCTTATGACTACTAATGTAGATAATGCCCTTCTTAGAGTTCAGACTATGGAACTTAAATTTTCAGATGGGGATACAGCAGTTGTTGATGCATCAGGATTATCTAAAGAAAAACCTCATCAATCTAGAAAGGTTGAGTGCCATTTAAGGAAAAAAAATAATTCTTGGAAGCTAGAAAATTCTTATATATTAAAATAAGACAATTAATCTTGCAAATCATTTGCATAAAAGTGTATAATAAGGGGTAATTATTTTTAGGAGATGATAATTTGATTAATATAAATAATCTTACATTTTCATATACAAACAAACCTCCTTATCTTATAGAAAATGTTAATTTAAACATACCAAAAGGTATTTACCTTTCTATAATAGGAGAAAATGGGTGTGCAAAGACTACTCTATTAAAATTAATACTTGGTCTACTAAAACCTACATCAGGTAGTATAACTGTAAATGCCAAGGGAGTTGCTTATGTTCCACAAAAAATTGAAAGTTTTAACTCTCAATTTCCCATTTCTGTCTATGAAGTTCTTAAAACACATGGTAACTCAATAGGAGTTAAAAACAAAAATG
The DNA here is from genome assembly GCF_019753795.1 of Clostridium sardiniense. Taxonomy (NCBI): domain Bacteria; kingdom Bacillati; phylum Bacillota; class Clostridia; order Eubacteriales; family Clostridiaceae; genus Clostridium; species Clostridium sardiniense. The sequence continues at coordinate 133,808 of NZ_JAIKTU010000009.1, forward strand.
AAATCAAAGAAGCTTTAGAGAGAGTAAATATGTTAGACTTTACTAACAAGTTAATTGGAAGTCTCTCAGGAGGACAACAACAAAGAGTATTTATTGCGAGAGCTCTTATGGGTAACCCAGAGCTTATAATATTAGATGAGCCTTCAACTGGTGTTGACTTTAAAAATCAGTTATCAATTTATGCATTACTTAATAAATTAAATAAAGAAAATGGTAAAACCATAATTTCTGTAGAGCATAATATTGAACTTGCTTTAAAATATTCTACCCATATACTACACGTTGTAGCTGGTGTTCCTACGTTATATACTAAAGCTCAGTATATAAATTATAGAGCTTCTCTTGATAAAAAAATATTGAATTTATAGATATAGAAAGGTGTAAAACTTTATGTTCGAATTAGACTTTATGCGTAATGCTTTTATTGCAGGAGGTATTATATCAATTCTATGCCCTTTCATTGGACTTTTCTTAGTACTTAGAAGATACTCAATGATTGGCGATACTCTATCTCACTCTTCCTTTGCTGGAGTTGCAATAGGACTTGTTGTGGGAGTTAATCCTATGATAACTGCTTTTTTATTTACTACACTTTGTGCTCTTATAATTGAATTTTTAAGAGATTACTATAAACGTTACGCAGAACTTGTAATGTCAATTGTACTTACTTTAAGTTTAGGTATTGCTATAATACTAATAAGTAGCGGAAAAGCTTCTGCAAATGTTAACTCATTTTTATTTGGAAGCATCCTTACAGTAACAAAACAGGATATAGCTTTAATCTTTATAACTGGAGTTATTTGTTTAATAACATTATTATTTATTTACAATAAACTTGTTTATGTTACCTTCGATGAAGAAGGAGCTAAAACGGCTGGAATACGAGTTAAATTAATAAATTATATTTTTACAATTTTAATTGGTGCAACTATTTCAATGTCTATCCGTATAATGGGTATACTTGTTATCTCATCAATAATAGTAGTTCCTGTTGCAACTGCTATTCAGCTAAATAAAAATTTTAATAAGACTCTTATTTTTTCAATAATTTTTGGTTTTGTAGATATAATGTTTGGTCTAGCACTATCTTATTATGTTAACAGTGCTCCAGGTGGAACAATCGCAATTGTTTCAGTATTCTCATTAATACTTACTATAATTTTAAAAAATTTCTTTTCTAAATAAAAAACATCTCAAATTTATTTTTGAGATGTTTTTTTACATGCTTCACATATACCCTTTATTTCTATATTGTGCTCCGTTAGAGTGAATCCTGTTTGCCTTTTAATTAATTCCTCTATTTGTCCTATAGGACATGGCATTTCCACTTCTTTGTGACATATATCACATTCTAATAAATGCTTATGACTCTCACTATGAAGCTTATATGATGATACACCATCTTCAAGCAAATATTTATCTATTATATTATTATCGCAGAAAGAGTCTAATGTTCTATATACAGTACTTAAATTTATATTTATATTTTCATCTCTACAAATATCAAATAGTTCTTCTGCTGTCATACCTTCTTTTTCATTTATTAATATCATTAGAATTTTCATTCTAGCTTTTGTTATTTTCATATTTTTATCTTTTAATATCTTTTCAATATCCATTACATACTCCCTCTTCTATACGCTAAAAGAATCTTTATATAAATAATTCTAACACTTATTATTATAATTTTAAATCCTTTTAAAAGAAAATCATCTTTAACGCCATAATAGTTAATATGATTCCACCAAAGAAATTAGCATACTTTTCTACAAAATCTATTCTTTTAATGTAATCGCATACCCCAAAGCCTATATAGCATATCACAATAGTTATAAGCCCAACCATTATTGAGTATAAAAACAATACAAGTATTAATATATCATTCATCATAGTGAATCCTATAACTAATGCATCAATACTCACTGATATTCCAAGAAATATACTCATTCCTTTTTTAAGTAATATAGACTCTTCCTTTTGCTTTAATGCATCTAATATCATTATAAATCCAATAACACCGACTATTATACCACCAACTGCATTAGGTATTGTAATAAATCTATTAAATACCTTGCCTATAAATCCCCCCAAAAAAATAAAAAGAAACTGAAAAAAACCAAATGAGAATATATATGTATATTTGATTTTTCTCTTTATATTAGGTAAAACGCCTATACTAAGTGTAATTCCCAAAGCATCCATAGCTAATGCTATACCTATTAATACTACTGTTACTATGCTCATAAATTTAAACCTTTCACTTAAAATTACTTTACTATTATTATTATTAGTAGTAACTCTTATAAATTATTCTTTTTTTATTTATTCAAATTTTTTTCATAAAAAGTCTTTATTTTATCACCTTTTTAATGTATAGTATTAAACAGAGTAGATTAATTTTTAAATAGCATATCACATATACTAAATATATGTTGTTCTAAAGGAGAGTATTTATGTCAAATTGTATTATTGCACAATCAGGAGGGCCAACTTCAGTAATTAATTCAAGCGTCGTTGGTTTAGTTAAAGCAAACGAGGAATTAAAGTTATATGATAAGGTCTATGGTGGATTAAATGGAATAGAAGGTATATTAAATAAAAAAATAATTGAGTTATCCGCTAAAGCTGAGGAAGAATTAAATACATTCACATATACTCCTTCATCAGGATTAGGTTCTTGTAGATATAAATTAAAATCAATTAATGAGTCAACTGATGAATATGATAAATTATTTAATATTTTATCAGAATTAAATATTGAAGCATTTTTCTATGTAGGTGGAAATGATTCAATGGATACAACAGCAAAACTATCAAAATATGCAAAAGATAACGGATTAAACATAAAATTTATAGGTATTCCAAAAACTATAGATAATGATTTAATGTATACTGATCATACCCCTGGCTTTGGAAGTGCTGCTAAGTTTATTTCAACAGCTGTACTTGAAACTTATCTAGACTCATCAGTTTACAGTAACAATGGAATATTTATAATTGAAACAATGGGTAGAGATACAGGATGGCTTGCAGCTTCTGCATGCTGTGCTAAAATAAATGGTAAACAAGTAGCAGATTTCATATATTTACCTGAAAGAGCTTTTGATAAAGAAAAGTTCCTAATGGATGTTAGAAAAAAATTTAAAGAACAAAATCAAGTTTACATAGTAGCTTCTGAGGGTTTAAGAACTGAAGATGGTAAGTTCTTAACTGAATTTGATTGTGTCTCACAGGATACATTTGGACATGCCCAATTAGGTGGTGTAAGTGAATGTTTAAGAAAGCTTATACTAACAGCTGGTATAACAACTAGAGTTAAGGCTCTAGAACTTGGTGTGCTTCAAAGATGTGCTATGCACTGTGCATCAAAATTAGATATAGAAGAAGCTTACCTTGCAGGTTATGAAGCCTTAAAATATGCTAAAGAAAACAAGAATGGATCTATGGTGGCTATAAAAAGAGATCAAAATTCACCTTATAAAACATCATTCTTTGAAGTTGATGCTTCAAAGGTTGCAAATAATGTTAAATATTTCCCTACAGAATGGATTAATGAAGAAGGAAATAATTTAACTGAAGAAGCTTATGAATACTTCTCACCTCTTTTTGAAGGAACTCCTTCTTTATGCTTTGAAGATAACCTTCCAAAGTATAAAGTTTTCAATAAATAATATGACCAAAATAAAAGCACAGACTTTATAGCTGTGCTTTTATTCATATACATAAATAAGTGGCCTCAATAAATAATTACATATAAATGTCCAACCTACTACAGATATTATTTTAATGTTATATCTACATGGCAATATTATTATGATAGCAATTACTAAAATTAATAATGATGCTCCTAGTAATTTTGATATTTTATTTACCTTTAATTCCTTTGTACAATATGGACATTTTATAATATCTTCTCCCCTTTGTTTTAACAAATAATTAAGTGATATCTCTCTATTACAATAAACACACCTCTTCATATTTGCTCCATCACCCTAATAATTACTTAGCTTTTCTATACTTCTTTGATATATACTCAATCTCATTTAATAATTCATTAATCTCTTCTATAGTATTGTAAGGTGATAAACTTACTCTTATCATACCATACATCTTTTTACTTGAATCTTTTAAATATTTTTCTGCTTCTATCTCATCTATTCCCATAAGTCTTCTACAATAAGGATGTGCACAGAACCATCCGTGTCTTACGGCTATTCCTTTCTCCATTGCCAAAATACTTGCAACATCTTTGTGATACATTCCTTCAATATTAAAAACACTAATACCTAGTCTATCATCAATATTTTCCGTATCTCCGTAAGTTATTACATGAGGTATATTTTTTATTTCATTATTTAAAATATTAAAAAGACATCTTTCTCTAGCTATTAAATAGTCAAATCCTATATCTTCAAGCTTTTTTAATGATTTTATCATAGACAATACGCCAAAAAAGTTTGGAGTTCCTGCTTCATTTCTTTCTGGAGTATCTAAAAATTTAACGTCCCAGTCTTTAACTAGTTCTACTGTTCCCCCACCTTGTTTATCAGGGGATTTTGAATTAAAATCATTCTTCCTTCCAATTATTGCTCCACTACCAAATGGAGCATATAACTTATGAGCTGAAAAAACAAGAAAATCTATGCTTTCACTACTATCCTTTCCGCTCATATCAACTTTAATATGAGGAACTAATTGAGCTCCATCTACAACTATCTTCCCTCCATGTTTATGAACTAACTTGCTTATTCTATGAATATCATTAATATATCCTGTAACATTAGATGCGCCAGTTACACTTAAAAATTTCACTCTACCACTGTATTCATTTAATTTCCTATTAAGAGAATCGTAATCCAATCTACCTTTATCATCAACCTCAACATAATCAACTCTTCCATTGACTCTCCAAGGTAAATCATTTGAATGATGCTCCATTCTTGTTGTTAATACTATGTCATTTTTACAAAGCAATGTTTCTGCTATTTTATTTATTCCATCCGTTGCATTATTAACAAATATAGTTGTATATTCCTCTTTATTTTTAACATTAAAAAAGTCTAATAAATACTCTCTAGCACTATTGTATAAATCAGTTGTAAATGTAGCCTTTTGCCCTGTTCCTCTTCCAATTGATGCATAATACTTACTCAATAGCTCGATGTACTCTATTACACTTTTTAATGGAGGTGTTGTTGCAGCATTATCAAAATTAATTTGGCAAACTTCTCTACCATTTCCTAACTTAATTTTACTTTCTATCCCGAGAAGTTCCTCTCTTAGTATATTTTTTCTTATATCCATTTGTTATCCCTCCACTATATAATATATTCCTATCATTTACTATTGTTCTATTTATTACTCTATACATATTATGGTTCTATACATCGTCTATTATGAATATTTATTAAAGTAACAAGACTGTTTAGATTTCATATATTTAATATATAGTATTCTTTGGAGGTATAAAATGAAACCAGATAAAAAATATATGTCTATAACTGATGAAGAAAATGAATTTGAAGCTTTTGAGGCATCTGCACCATATAATAACCTTAATTCTGGATGGGCACCTATAATTAATGTGGATAGCTTAGATATAGAAAATTCTCACGGTTATAGATCTAATAAAATTCCATATTCATTAGGAAGCCAAATAGACTTAAGAGACCAAGCTATTAACACTGCATTAGGAGTTCCATCCGAGCTTTACTCATACAATAATACTTCTAGTACACCAATAGATACCACTACTGGTGTTCCAACACCGACTGATATTTTAAGAGAATTTGATATGGATTTAGATGAAAATGAACTTTTAGGATCCTATACAAGATACAGTAAAAAATGTAATCCTGAGCAAATTTTCCAGAGAATAAGAGCAAATAATCCTTTAATTTTAAAAACTATGGAATCTTATAGAATTCCTTTCCCAATTGCTAAAACATTAATTAAACGTATTATAGCTTTAAGTAATATTTATTGTAATAGAGAGTAGGTGAATTTTAATGTTTATGTTAAGAGAGACCCTTCCTGATTTAAAAGGAAAGGTAAGATTTATACATTCATCTCCGAGCATTCCTTCAATAGATATATATGCAGATGGGACTCTACTTGCTTCTAATGTGAAATTTGGGGATTTAAGTGATTATGTAGAACTTTCTCCAGGTGGTTATAGTATAGAAGTTTATAAATCAGGAACATATGATACTCCATTACTTACTCAATCAACTGATGTTATTCCTGGAATCTCAAATACTATATGTATAGTAACAAATAATAATTTATTAACATTATTCTCCTTAAAAGATGCTGGTTCAAAAGCTGGTAAAGATATTTGCTTTTTAAGATTTATTAATCTTTCTCCAAATGCACCATTAATTACCCTTGGTCTTAAAAATGGAGAGAATCTTTTTAATGATGTAGAATATTTAGAAACAACAGGCTACTATCCGCTTTCTCCTGGAATATATGATTTTAAGCTTTCATTTTCAGGTGCAAGTGCAATAAGCAAAACTCTTTCTGGCATTTCGTTGACCCCTGGGGAATTTCAAACTATTTATGTAATAGGACTATTAAATGGTGAACCACAGCTTGGATTTATATTAGCAAGAGATGGTAGACAAGATTAGCATAGACTAATAAAGCCAAGTAATTAAAATTTACTTGGCTTTTAACTATTTAAGCATCATCTTTATTTTTTTAAATAATATTGGCTTTATAACTTCAATGTCATCAGGTTCATTTAAAATTATAGAACTATAACATACACTACCAACTAACTCTATTATCATAAAAAGAGTTATCTTACCCTCATCCTCTGATAGCCCCCTTTTAATTAATTCTTTTAAGAATATATCTATAATCTCAATAACCTTCTTATCCTCATCCATTATCTTAGCATTCCTATGTATAACATGTGAAAAATTCTTATTTATAACTTTTAATAGTAGTTTATTTTCTTTAAAATAATCTATTATGTATTCTGTAAAATACAGTACCATATCTTCAAATTCTACAAATTGTCTATCCTTAGTAGCCTCAAATGCCTCTTCTATAAGTGTAGACCCCTTTAATAATATAAGCTTATTAACTACATCATATTTATCTTTAAAATATAAATAAAATGTTCCTTTTGCAACTCCCGCACTCTTTACTATCTCATCAATAGATGTACTATTTATTCCCTTTTCCTTAAAAAGTTCATATGCAGAATTATATAAATTTAATTCCTTTTTCTTTTTCTTTAAAGATATATTCCCCTTTATTGCATTATTATTATCATTCATTTTACCCTCCAACTTAAAATGCCTATGTATTTTATAATCTAATCTTATCATTTATTTATAAATAATAAAACCTTTTCTAATTCATCAAATTGATATAAACCCTTATAAATAGTATAATTAAGAAATATGATAAGTATTAAAATTTATAAGTGAGGATATATTATGATTGTTTTAAGTTGTAGAAATATAAAAAAAAGTTACGGTATACAAGAGGTATTAAAAGATGTAACAATATCTATTAATGAAGGAGACAAGGTAGGTTTAATTGGCCCCAATGGAGAAGGTAAATCAACCCTATTTAAAATATTATCAAAAAATCTAACTCCAGATTCCGGAGATATTTTTGTAGATAAAAATAAAACAATAGGATATCTTTCACAACATCTTAACCTTGATTCAGAAAATACAATTTACGATGAGGCATGTAGTGTATTTAAAAATTTAATAGATTTAGAAAATAAAATTAAATCTTTAGAAATTAAAATGAATGAACCTTATGATGAAGATAATGCATCATACCATGAAAAGTTAATTAAAGATTATACTACTGCACAAGAACTTTATTCCCATAGGGGTGGTTATACATATAAAGGTGATATAGCAAAGGTCTTAAAAGGTCTTGGTTTTTTAGAAGAAGACTTTAATAATTTAATTGAAAATTTAAGTGGAGGTCAAAAAACTCGTGTAGCATTATGTAAGCTTTTACTTCAATCTCCAGATATATTACTTCTAGATGAACCTACTAATCACCTTGATTTAGAAGCAATTGAATGGCTTGAAGAATTCTTAAGTACATATAAAGGAACACTGTTAGTAATATCCCATGATAGATTCTTCTTAGATGCTGTTACAAATAAAACATTTCAAGTTATAAATGGTCATGTTAATTGTTATAATGCTCCTTATACTAAGTATTTAGAACTTAGAGAAAAGGATTATGAAACTCAGCTTAAAGCGTATAACCTTCAACAAGCTGAAATAAAGAGACAAGAAGAAATAATACAAAAATTCAGATCATTTAATAGAGAAAAAAGTATTAGAAAAGCTGAAAGTAGAGAAAAAGCTTTAGAGAAGCTTGATAGATTAGATGCACCAGATAAAGAAAAAGGAGCTTCTAAAATTGCTTTTGAAACCATTGTTAAGAGCGGACATGATGTTCTTCATATTGAGAATCTTGCAAAATCTTTTGGAGATACAAAGTTATTTAGTAATGTATCTTTTGACTTAAAAAGAGGCGAAAAGGTTGCTTTAATAGGCGAAAATGGTAGAGGTAAAACAACTTTACTTAATATTATAATGGGTAAAGTAAAAAGTGATTCTGGTAAAGCACTTTTAGGTGCTAATGTTAATATTGGATATTATGATCAAGAGCAATCCGATTTAGATTATAATAAAACTATTTTAGATGAAGTTTGGGATGCCTTCCCTGATTTAACAACAACTAAAATCCGTACTGCCCTTGGCTCATTCTTATTTACCGGAGATGATGTTTTCAAAAAGATAGAAACATTAAGTGGTGGAGAAAAATGTAGAATAAATATTTTAAAGCTTATGCTATCACAATCTAATTTTCTCCTTTTAGATGAGCCTACCAATCACTTAGATATACCATCTAGAGAGGCTCTAGAAGATGCTATATTAAATTATGATGGTAGTATGCTTATAGTATCTCATGATAGATACTTCTTGAATAAGGTAATAAATAAAATAGTTGAATTAAAAGAAAATGAGATGACTGAATATCTTGGTAATTATAATTATTATATAGAAAAGAAAGAAAATCCAACTCGTTTTGAATCTTATGAAGAAATAGCTAACGGTAAAACAAAAACTCAAGTTAAAGATGAGAAAAAAAAGGTTAAACTTGCTCAAAAAGAAATAAGAGTTAAAAGAACTAGACTTAGAGAAGTCGAAAGTGAAATATCAGAGTCTGAAGAATTACTTGAAAAGTTAAATAATGATTTATGTTTAGAAGAAATTTATTCAGATCCTAAAGAGGCTGAAAGAGTAAATCATGAAATTTCAGAAACAGAATTAAAAATCGAATCTTTATATGAAGAATGGGAAAACTTAAGCGAAGAATTAAATAATTAATTATAAGGAGGATGACTTTATATACCATCCTCCTTATTTTATAAAATACTAAGCCTTAATTTATATATGTTTTCTTCTTTTTATTTATTATATATACAGTTTCTTCTTTTGAATAATTTGAAATATTTATTTCATTCCATCTTATATACGATGGTTTTTCATATAATTTTTTATCTATAATTTCTATTATTCTATAATTTCCATCCTCTATGTTTGAAAATTCCACCCTTCCATTTTCATCACTATATTTACTTACTACAAGATAAGGTGATACCCCATTTATTCTATATAAATTTATCTTTATCCCTTCTAACTTTTCCCCATTTATGCTATCCATTAATGTGTGTACAATTATATTTCCCTTAATATTTCTACTTTCATCACATTTATGTGATTCAATTCTCTTATCATTTTTTTTATATGCTTCTCTTCTCAAATAAAAACCCCCCTAAATTAATCTATAATATACACACTATGATTAATGTTAGGATGTTGTGATTAGAAAAATAATTGATTATATTTATTTTTTAATAAAATTTATAAAGACAAATGTCAGGATGTGATATTCATCACTCCTGACATTTGCCTTTATGCGGTTACATATTTATATATAAGTTATTTAATATTTTCAGTTTCCTTTTTCCCTACACCATTTAATACTAAATTTAGTATTACTCCAACTATTGCTGCAAAGCTTAAACCAGATATTGTAACAGTTTCTGTTATTTTAAGTCCTATAATAAATCCAAAATTTTCATTTAACATAGGGTTTATATATGGTGCTATTAAACCTACAAATAATATCGCTCCCATTATTATGATATTTCTCCAGTTAAATTTAACATTTTCATTTTTTATTGTTTTAGTACCTACTATAGCTATCATAGTAAATAACATCAAACTTATGCCTCCCATTACTGGCTCTGGAATAGTTCTTATTGCTACACCAAATTTTGATATAAGACTAAGTGCTATAGCAAATACTGCTGCTAATCTTAATAATGATGGATCATAATTCTTAGTAACTGCAAGTACACCTGTATTTTCTCCATATGTTGTATTTGCAGGTCCTCCTAATAATGAAGCAGTTAATGTAGCTAGTCCATCTCCAAGGAATGTTCTATTTAAACCAGGATCTTCTATAAAATTCTTACCAACTACCATTCCATTTGTTGTTATATCACCTATATGTTCCATAAATACTGCAAGTACAACTGGTGCTATTATAGCTATTGCACCTATATTAAATTTTGGCAATGTAAAGTTTGGAATTGAAAATAGAGTTGCTTGACTTATAACAGTTGTATCTACGAAACCTATAAAAAGTGCAACTGTATATCCTACAGCCACTCCTATAAGTATTGCTATTTGTTTAATAAAGCCTCTTCCGAAAAATCTTATCATTAATGTTGTTCCAAGGGTTATAGCTGCTAAAATTAAATTTTTACTTGCCATATTTAATGCTGTTGGTAGTAAATTTAAACCTATCACCATAATCATAGGTCCAACCACTTGTGCTGGTAGTACTCTTTTAACTTTATCTACACCTATTTTCTTTATAAGGAATGATGTTAGTACATATAAAAGCCCAGCTACGAACATTCCACCTTGTGCATATCTTAAATCACCATAATCTACTTTTACTACATTTATCACTGCTATAAATGCAAAAGATGATCCTAAGAACACTGGGACTTTTCCTTTAGTACATGCATGGAATATTAAAGTTCCAACGCCTGCTGTAAATAATGCAACTGACGGATCTAAACCAGTTAAGATTGGCACTAATATTGTTGATCCAAACATCGCTATTAGATGCTGCATAGCTAATACACATCTTATAACCTTTTCTTTTATTGTTCTTTCTGTTTTTAATTCATATGTTTCAAATAATTGCATAAAATTATCACTCCTTGTTATATATAAGGAGAAATCTATTAAACTTCTCCCTTTTTCAGCCTCTCTGGACTGATTTTAAAAGGTATAAAAAAAACTTCTTACTTTAGTAAGAAGTTATAATTACTCGCAAATGATTATATATAAGTATGCCTATATATAATAATATTTCCTTCTTACTAGCCTCTCTGGACCAATTTAAAGAATATTTTATTATTTGAATTATATCATATATATACGACTTAATTCAACATTTTTTTATTATGAATATATATATTTTTTTTACTTAAAATATATATATTCATATATTATTTAAAAGAAGGTGTAATCATGACAAAAAAAATATTAACTTTTTTAATAATAATCTTTTCATTAGTCTTAATACCTCAACTATCTTCTTTTGCTTCTTCTAATGATTCTAAGGAAGATAACTCTAAAGAAAAAACAATATACTTAACCTTTGATGATGGACCATCTAAGAAGGTTTTACCTGATATATTAGATACCTTAAAAAAAGAAGAAGTTAAAGCAACCTTCTTTGTTATTGGAGAAGAAATAAAAGGTCAAGAAGAAGTTTTAAAAAGAGTTCATGAAGAAGGTCACTCTATAGGACTTCACACTGTCACTCATGAAAAATGTAATATTTATTCTTCAAATAATTGCTTTTTAAATGAAATGCTTAATAATCAAAAAATTATAAATGAAACAATTGGAATATCTCCTACAATTTTAAGATTTCCTTTTGGGTGTAATAATAGTTATTATAAACTTACTCATTCTATGGTAGATTTACTTCATAAAAATAACCTTAAAATTTATGATTGGAATGTAGATAGTGGTGATGGTGCTAATCACAACTTAAATCCTTCTACATATATAAAGAATTCAAAGAGTAATAAAGATATGATAATACTTTTAATGCACTGTGGTAATATTAATAAAAATTCTGCAAAAGCATTACCAGAAATTATATCTTATTATAAATCTAAGGGATATACTTTCAAAAAAATAGATGAATCAACACCAGAACATTTCCACTACATAAAAAAGAACGAGCAATAAATACTCGTTCTTTTTATTTACTAATAAACTGTTTACAAAATAATTTTTTAACATTTTCAAAATTATCTGGTTTACTAAAATAATATCCCTGAATCTTATCGCAACAAATACTTTTTAAATAAATAACTTGTTCCACATCTTCCACCCCTTCAGCTATGACTTTTATTCCAAGCTGATGTGAAAGATGTATAATATTTTCTACAATACACCTACTCTTTACATTACTCATTAAATCTATTACAAAACTTCTATCTATTTTTAGAATGTCTATAGGTAATTTTGTTAAATAGTTTAAAGATGAATATCCTGTCCCAAAATCATCTAATGCTACACTTCCTCCAAGTTCTCTAATTTGATTTAATATTTTAACATTTTTATCAAATGATTTCATTAAAATACTTTCTGTAATTTCAACTTCTATATACTTTAATGGAATATTATACTTTTCCATAAGATCTTCAAGATCTTTAATTATCGTATTATATCTTAATTGTAGCTCTGATAAATTAACGGCAATTTTAAAATCATCATATCCTTCTAATAATAATTGTTTTACTTTTTTAAATACCTCTTCCAGTACAAATCTTCCAATTGGAAGAATTAATCTAGTAGCCTCTGCTGTTGGTATTATTTCATTTGCACTTACAAGGCCAAGTTCCCTACTATTCCATCTAAGAAGTGCTTCCATTCCATGCATCTTAGAGTCATTTAAAGATACATTAGGTTGAAAGACTACAAATAGCTCATTATCTTTCATTGCATTCTTAAGACATCTTTGAAGGGTATATACTCTATTAAGCTCTGTATATATACCATTATTAAAAAATATGTATCCATTCTTTCCATTCTTTTTAGCATAATACATAGCAGTATCAGCTGATTTTAGAAGCATATTGAAATCATTACCATTATGAGGGGAAAGTGCAATTCCAATACTTGCAGTTATATAAAGTTGCTTTCCTTTTACATTTAAAGGAGATTCAAAAACTTTCATTATCTTCTTTGCAAATTTTTCTGCATCTTCAATATTTTTAATATTTGGTTCAAATATAATAAATTCATCACCACTATATCTGCCTATAACACTACATTCGGTTAAAATTGATGTTAATTCATCAGCTATTAAATATAATAATTTGTCTCCAACTTCATGATTAAAGATATCATTTATAAACTTAAAATTATCTAGGTCAATTAAGAAGAATGCTCCAATGTCTCTACACTTTTCACATCTTGAAAGATAACTATTTATAACACTTTTCATAAAATATTTATTTGGCACACCTGTTGTTGTATCATACTCTACTATCTTATTGTACTTTTTTTGCAAAACCTTTTCACATGTTATATCTGTTAATATTCCAATGTATGAAAATCCATCTTTAGCATTGTTGTCCTTTTTAAAAACACATTTAAACCAATATGTATTATTATCCTTATTTATACCTTTTAAGATAAACTCATTTATCGCATTACTATTCTGCAAAGAATTAATAAGTCCTTGAAAGACGACCTTACTATTACCATCTAGTAATAGTAAGAACTCATCTTTAGTTAATTCAACGTTACATTCTTCTATATTAAATATAGCAGTAACTAGTCCACCTACCAGCTGTACCTTTTCTTCTTCTGGATTCCATCTTATAAATGTATCCCTTGTATATTTATAAGTATTTTTTGTAAAAATCAAATTATCTATATTGATTTTCCCTGCAAAGTCAGATAGTTTCAGAGCAGAAACTTTTTCATTATTTTTGATATCTCTATCATGATATTTCATTGTCATTACCCTTAAGCTAAATTATTCATTTTTATCTTTATTTAAGCTTTCCTCTTTTCTTTTTTTGTCATTAATTAATGTCACAACCAAAGCTGTAGTAGCAGCGGCTAAAGCTGCAAATTTACCTGTTTTTTTTATATTCATAATTAACCACCTCTCTCTTTTTTATACATCTTTCCTTTATTATAACCCATTTTATAGCATCTATTCTATAGTAAAATATAAAATTTCAAATTGAAAAAATAGTAGCATTCTTAATATTTAAATGCTACTATTATAAATCATAATTATTTAAATTGATTTAATGAATCTTTGTATTCATATTCACCTTTATCTAGAGTTTCTATTAATACTTTTTTATCAATATCCATATCTTCACATAAAAGATCTAGATTAGAGTAATAATCTCTAAGCTTAAGATTAATTACACTTACAAGAATATTTACATCCATTTCTTTTATTTCTTCTGTAGTCACTTTATATCATTCCTTCCTAGCTTCTATAAATCTGAAAAACTAATTATTTTTATGTTATTTTTTAAAACATACTCTTTTATTTCCTTTGATGTTAGTATTTCAAGTTCTTTCTCTCTTATCATATTATAAGAAGAAATATCTTTAATCTCTTCTCCATTTACTGATGGATGCGCCATAAACTCCACAACATCATATTCTTTTTTTAATTTGCCTAATCTATCAATTAAATATTCAAGTGATATATTTTTCAAATAAAATGAATTATCAAAATAATCAGGGCACTTTATATTATTTTCATCCAATATATACTTCATATCATTAAGAGGACATCTCATAGGTACATTTAACTCTTTTGCAAGTTTTATTACTAAATTAAATACGTATTTATTATATGCATAAAAATGATGATGTCCATCAATATGATTAAGTTTCATACCTGTATCTTGGAACTTTTTAATCTGAGCTCGCAGCTCCCTTTCTACTTCTTTAATATCTATGTTAGAAGGTATTAGATCTGGTTTCCTATAGAAATTTCCATTTTCATCACATATACTCTTTACTTCATCTTTTTGAAGTACTGGTTTTCCACAAGTAAGAGTTAAATGTATACCCATCTTATCTATCCCTTCATTTTTTGCCATATCTATTGCTTCTTCAAAAAATGGCATATTTGCCATAGCTGTTGTATCACCCATCACTCCAGTTTTAATGCATTTTATGATTCCTTCTGATACCCCTTTTGTTATTCCAAAATCATCACCATTAATTATTAACCTCATTGTTCCCATCCCTCTTTCTTATTTAATCTCTAGTTTATAAAATTAGTTTAATTAGTTTATATTCATACTTTAATCTAATAGTAAATTTAATTTACCTCAGGCTATTTCCTAGGACATATTAAAATTAACCTTATAAATTTCCTTTTAATTATAGCATCATTTGTTAACTATCCCAATTCTTCCTTCAATTTTTTTAACTATTATTCCAGATAAAATTATAGTTATAGATTCTACTATAGGTATAGTCATCCAAACTCCATTCACCCCAAAAATTATAGAGAATATATTAAGAACTATTATGATTAGTACAAATCCCCTAATTAATGATAACCAAGTAGATAATTTAGATTTTTCTATGGATTGTAAGAAACCTATATTAACTATATTTATTCCCATTGGAATGAAGGCTAAGAAATATATTCTAATTCCCTTTGTTGCTATTTCAAGTAACCCTTCTGTATTACTTGAAAAAATACTTATTAAAACCTTTGGCATAAATAATCCTATACTTAAAAATACTATTCCTGATATAAGTGCTATTCTTATTCCCAATTTATAAGTTTTAAAGACTCTTTTCAATTTATCAGCTCCATAATTCACTCCAAGTATTGGCTGAATACCTTGTGATATACCATTGAAAATTGCAACAAATATTAATGCTACATTAGCAATAATACTATATGCTGAAACAGCTAAATCACCACTTATCTTAGCAAGCTTTACATTAAACATAAATATAACTATTCCTGCTGATATCTCTAATATAAAACTTGGGAATCCATTTGATAAAATTCTTTTTACATACTTTGTTGATAAACTTTTCATATTAAACTTTATTCCATTTCTCCCAGTGAAAAAATGACTAAGTAATATTGCTATACCAACAATCTGCCCTATAGTTGTTGCTATAGCAGCCCCCTTCATTCCCATGTTAAGTGGAAATATAAATATATAATCTAATACTATATTAGTTATGTTAACTCCTATAATTGCCCACATTGACTTTTTAGGATCTCCATCATTCCTAACAAACACATTCAAAATACTTGCCATTATAAAAGCTATACTTCCTCCAAGAATTACTTTTAAATAATCCATAACAAGTGGTAATAATGTATCTGAAGCTCCAAGAATAATAGAAATTTGCTTTAAAAATATACTTCCAATCACTGTTATTAAAACACCTATTATAAATGCAATAGAAATTGATACTGTAAAAATTTCATCTAATTCATCATATCTCTTTTTTCCTATACTTATAGCAAGAACAGTTGCGCCGCCAACACCACATATAAGACCAATTGAGTTAAATAAATTATATATAGGTATTCCGATATTTAATGCTGCAAGACCATCATTTCCTATTCCTTGTCCTATAAACATAGTATCTAAAAAGATACATAAAGAAAGCCCAAGCATACCCGTAACACTGGGAATCATATATCTAATTATTAATTTTAATATATCTTCTTTTAGTAGATCTACTTTTTTCATTTCTTGTTTTCTCCTAATTCTATTTAAAACTATTTATTAATAATTACATCCTATATTATTAGTCTTCACTCTCATAATCAATCTTCTTAAATTCAATATTAAATTCATTTTTATTTATATTGATTATTGCAAAGCTTATTTTATTGTCATAAGATAAACCTAATGAACCTGGATTTATTAAAACTTTACCTTCATAAAAGGATAAAAGACACTGATAGTGAGTATGACCAAACAATACATACTCAAAATCGCCTTCATAGTCCATTAAAAATTTCTCTATACTTTCCCCAGTATATAAAATTGGTATATCTCTATTATTATTTTTTCTACTATGAACCATAAGAAATTTTTTATTATATAAATTAATAACTCTGCTTTTTGGAATATTTCTAAGCCATATTTTTTCATCATTACTTAGTTCATCATCTAAAAATACTAAATCTTCATCATGATTTCCGCATACATTTATAAATCTCTCATCATTCTTTATTATTCTTATAACTTCAATTGGTCTTAATCCCCCAAGTATATCACCGAGATTTAACACTATATTTATTTTATTTTTTTCTATGTAATTAATAAAATAATCTAACGCTTTTAAATTCCCATGCAAATCAGATATAATAGCTACCCTCAAAAATCTCTCCTCCTAAAATCATATAACCTAATAAATTTATATTAACATAAATAACTTTAATCTAATACTTATAAATATAATCTTTCTAATATATTAATTAAAACTTGCTTTTAAATTAATTAATACTAATATACTTTTGAAATAGTAAGTGATCTCTCTTCAAAATGAAATGTTGTTGAATATGTTGCTAACTCACTTGATATATCTTTAGACGATGTTATGGCGATTGGAGACAACTTTAACGATCTTTCAATGTTCAAAAAAGTAAAATATAGTGTAGCAATGGGTAATGCTAAAGATGATATTAAAAAAGAGTGTAAATTTGTTACTCTAAAAAATGATGAGCATGGAGTTACTCATGCTATTTATGAGCATATAAAACTAGCATAATTATATAAAAAAAGTGGCTAATACTAGCCACTTTTTATTCTTCTTCATTATAAAAATCTAAATAAGAATGTTTTACTCCATCCTTTTCCCATCCTAAGATAGAATCCATAGATACATTTTCTGCTGCTTTAAATATTGATTTATCTACTCCATCAAAGTTTTCTTTAAGATTTTTTATTAGATCTTTTATTTCAAATCTCTTATTTCCGACCTTTTTAGCTGCAACCATACACGCACAGTTAAGAGGCCATATTCCACTATAATTTATGAATCTCTTAATATAATCTTCTTCTATAAAGTACATTGGTCTTATAAGTTCAAGACCTTCAAAATTCTTTGACTTAAGCTTTGGTAGCATTGTCTTAAAGTTTCCTGCATAAAGAATATTTAAAAGAGTTGTCTCTATAACATCATTATAGTGATGTCCAAGGGCAAGCTTATTACATCCAAGTTCTTGAGCTTTTGCATATAAAGAACCTCTTCTCATTCTTGCACAAAGATAACAAGGATACTCACTAGCCTTTTCATCAATAACCTTAAATATTCCTGATTCATAAATATGTATTGGTATATTTAGATAATTACAATTATCTATTAAAAGTTCTCTTATTTGTTCGTGATATCCTGGATCCATAGCAATAAACTCTAAATCAAATTTAATTTGACCATGCTTTTGAATTTCCTGAAATAATTTTGCCATAAGAAGTGAATCTTTTCCACCTGAAATAGCTACAGCAATTTTATCTCCTTCTTCAATTAGATTATATTGCTTAACTGCCTTAACAAATTTAGTCCA
Source organism: Clostridium sardiniense (assembly GCF_019753795.1). Lineage (NCBI taxonomy): Bacteria > Bacillati > Bacillota > Clostridia > Eubacteriales > Clostridiaceae > Clostridium > Clostridium sardiniense. The sequence goes on from NZ_JAIKTU010000009.1 coordinate 152,501, forward strand.
TATCTTTTTTCTATATCTTTTAACTATACTTCTTTCAATTTCCTCTAAGGTTTTCTTTTCCTCTTCTGGAATTAATCTTTCACAACCTTGTCCTGCTATACTCATCTTATCACCTCGTTCATCAAAATATTATATCATTTTTCTTATAAAAGTAAAATGAAAAGCCAGTATTAATACTGGCTTTTATCTAATAATCGTATATACTACTATTTTGGCACATAGTAATCTTTAATGTATTACCCTCTACCATCTTCTTGTATGAGCATAAAAACTCATTTAATTCAGTATCATTTAAATCTATTGATTTTTCACTTACTATAGTTACATATTCTTTATCTAAAATAATTCTTACATTATTATTTTCATTTTGTATTGAATATTCTTCTATTTGTTTTGCTAAAACCTTCTTATTATATTTTTCTTGGAATGACATTTTCTTTCTTAGCTTTTCATAATCGGGCTGAATATCTTCTAAATTTATATCAATTCCCATATTCTTCAAACTTTCTTCCATACCTGAAGGATCAAAACCATACCTTTCCATAACCTTCTTTTGTATTTCAAAAAGCTTTTGCTGAGAAATATTATTTTCCTCCATGTATTTTGAAATATTTAAAGAGAAGTCACTTAAACTCATCTCTCCTGTTTGTGTTTTATAAAACAAATCATACATATAACCTTCAAATTTATCTATATCTTTTTCATTTACTCTATTTTTTAATTCATTAAAATCAATTATTCTCTCATCGCTCATAAATTTCAGCTCCTTAATTTAGATTTATGTCCCCTTACTCATTATTATATATCAAAATAAGGCACTACAAAAGTAGTACCTTATTAAATATAAATTAATTATCTATTCTTAACTTTTGTAAATGCTTCATCATAAAGTTTCAATTTATCACCTAAATACTCATAAGTCTCACATTTATCTACAACGTCCTTTGGCATATAAGCATTTGGATTATTTTTAACATGATCTTCCTGTGCTTCTTTAGCTTCCTTTTGAGGTGTTGTATATCCAATCTCCTCTGCTATCTTTAAAGCTGGATCTTTGCTACATAAATAATTTATAAACATTTCTGCTTCTTTTTTATGCTTCGCTCCCTTTGGAATTACTAATGAATCAACCCAGAAATCTGCTCCTTCCTTTGGAACTACAAATTCTAAATTTTCATGCTCATCAGCTAAATTAAGCCCCTCACCTGACCATAATACACAAAGTGCTGCTTCACCTGCAACCATCTTATCTAAAAGATCATCATCCCCATAAGCTAAAAGATTTCCACTAGTATCTAGTTTTATTAATTCATCTTTAGCTTTATTTATTTCTTCTGGATTAGTTGAATTTATTGAATATCCAAGTCTTTTTAATGATACTCCCAGTGCATCCCTCATATCATCTAACATAAATACACTCTTTTTATATTGTGGATCCCAGAGACTATTCCAACTATCAATTTTTCCTTTAACTAAATCCTTATTATATAAAATGCCTATTGTTCCTGACATATATGGAACTGAATATTCATTTTTAGGATCAATTGACTTACCTTTAAAAGAATCATCTATCTTATCAAAGTTTGGAATATTACTATAATCTATCTTCTCTAATCTATCTTCTTTTCTTAATTGATCAACCTTATAATCTGATGGAACTGCTAAATCATATTGTACAGCACCAGAAGATAGTTTAGCATACATCTCTCCCATATTTGCATATGTATCTTGTACAACTTTAATTCCAGTTTCTTTTTCAAAATCACTTATAACTTCATCTGGTATATTTTCTGCCCAGTTAAAGAAGTTTATAGTAACCTGCTCTTGTTTATTCTCAGTACTACATCCTACAAATAATGTAGCCATAAATACTGCTGAGATTATTGAAGCAATAATCTTTTTGCTTTTTCTCATTTCATTATGTCCTCCTGTTTTTATTTTATATATATTATATATTTTTTATTAACTTTTGGGAATAAAAAATATAAGAGTACTAAGTTACTTTATAAACTTGAAATACTCTTATAACCTATACTTATTTTTTCTTTTTATTAGTAATCTTTGATGTTATTTTTCTTTTATTTAGTGGCCCATTTGCAGCCCCCTTGTAAAGCTTCCATTGTCCATAAAGACCTATTAAATAAATAGGTATTGTAAGACCCACAAGTCCTGGGAATAATCCTATAACTAGTGTGGATGATCCAATAGCTATTGGTATAAAGCTAACTTCATATCTATCGCATATTTTGTAGTACATATAAACTGAATAAACTACATACACAGCCATACTTACTTCTCTAACTATCCCTGAAGTAAACATAGAAATAATTAGAGGTACAATAAATAACATGTTTCCCTTTCCAAGCTTAATTAATATATATGAATTACCTATTGGTATCCATGCTAACCATGGGTTGTCTACATTTTCTTTTTTAGCTATTCTATATGTTGCTAGAGCAACAAATATATAATTTATTAAAGTAAATATAGTTATTATAACAAATAGCATAGACATTGTTTTTAATAATTCATTTGATATTTCCATACTCTTTTCCCCTCCGTTTAATTAGTAATTTCATATTACCATAATTTATTATTACTTGTCTCTATTTTGTAAACTTTTTTTCTATTTTGTGAACTTTCTCAATAATTAATGGATAATTATATAATTTATACGCAAAATAATACTTAATTAGATTAGGAGGTCATTTTATGAAAGATAAAAAGAAAAAGATAAATTCCACAAAGTGTAATTGCAAAATGTCTAAAGAACCAAATGACGGTAACTTCATAGAAAGAGATCCTAGAGATAGTTTCTCTGCTGAAGGAACTGTAAGATATGGAGAAGAAACTGATGTAGATGACATCTAAATAAAAATAAGTGGTGATTTAATTTTAAATCACCACTTATTTTTATTTGTTAGATAGTACTCTATTAATTCCTGTAACTGCATATAAAGTACCTTTAATGAAATTAAATTTCGAAGCTACCCTTTTTTATATTTTATCTACTATTATTCCAGAGGCTCTCCTACCTCTTCAATTATTTTATCTAAACTTTCTAGTACTACTTGTCTAAAAAATCTATTCTCTCCTAAGGATTTATCTACAACTTCTACTGTAATATCTTCATTCTTTAATTTCCCTAAAAAGCTTTCTTTACTTTCAGCTATGATATCCTTTTTAAAATGATATCCTTTAGTGATAAGTATAGGTACTATTGTTACCTTAGGGATATTATCATCTTTTATATTAGATATTACATTTTTATAATCATCTTGCTTATTTATTAAAGCAACATAACTTTGTCCTTTACTTTTTTCTTTTATTGCACTTTTAATATATTCTTCTTCTAAAGATTCTTCTGAATCTAATACGCCATGACAAATAAAAAGAATGTTATCATATTTATTAAAATATTCATCAATTAAATTTTTATTTTCTTCTAGAATAGGTTTTGTTATTTTTATAATCTCAAAAGAATTTATATATTTATTTGTTACCTCTTCAACCTTTGAATATTCCTTACCTTTTGAAAAATACAGAGTTTCAACATATACCTCATCATAATTTTTCATTTTAAGTTCTTCCAAAGTATCTTCATAGCTCTTAACATCTAGAGTTAATTTACTAAGCATTTTTTTACTAGTTAGTGCAAAAAAACAATCAAATTTTTCTCCGTATTTTTCTTCTACATCTTTTTTAAAAGGAAGCAGGTATTTATTAAATCCTGCATCCTTAGCTGTTCCAAAAGCTACTATTACTATAGCTTTCTTTCTTTTCATCTATTTTGCTTCCTTCTTTGCAAATCCTTCAAATGCCTTTAAGAACTTATCAATATGCTCTTCTGTATGCTTAACTGATAAAAATACTGCTTCAAATTGTGATGGTGGTATATTAAAGCCTTCATTTAACATATGAAGGAAGTATCTCTTAAATCTTTCTCCATCACATTTTTTAACATCTTCATAACTTTCTACTTTAGAATCGTCAGTAAAGAATATTGTCATCATTCCACCTACTCTATTTACAACTGAACCTATTCCATTTTCTTCTGATATTCTAGCAATACCTTCTTCTAACTTCTTTCCAAGAGCTTCTATCTTATCATATCCATCTAAATTATTTTTAAGTTTTGTTAATGTTGCAAGTCCAGCTGCCATTACAATAGGATTTCCTGACATTGTTCCTGCTTGATATACTCCTCCAAGAGGTGATAAATGCTCCATTATTTCTCTTTTTCCACCATATGCACCACATGGAAGTCCGCCTCCCATTATTTTTGCATATGTTACTAAATCAGGCTTTTCTTCAAATAGACTTTGAGCACCTTTAAATGCAACTCTAAATCCACTCATAACCTCATCAAAAATTAGAAGTGCGCCATGCTCATCACATAATCTTCTTAAAGTTTTGATAAAGCTATCCTTTGCTTTTATAACACCCATATTACCTGCAACTGGTTCTATAATTACGCATGCTATATCATCTCCATATTTAGAGAATAGATCTTCCATACTTTTTTCATCATTATATATACCTATTAAAGTATTTTTAATACTATCTTCTGGTACTCCTTGTGATCCAGCTATTCCTTCAGTTAATACTCCTGAACCTGCTTCAACTAAGAATCCATCAAAATGTCCATGATAACAACCAGCAAATTTAACTATTTTATTCTTTTTAGTATATCCTCTAGCAAGTTTTATAGCACTCATTGTAGCTTCTGTACCTGAGTTTACCATTCTTATCATGTCTATTGTATCTAAATTTTCGCACATAAACTTACTTACTTCAAGCTCAAGTTTTGTTGGAGCACCAAATGCTAATGCAATTTTTGATTCTTCATTTATAGCATTAACAACATCAACATCACAGTGACCTAATATTAATGGTCCCCATGCTAGAACGAAATCTATATATTCATTTCCATCCTCGTCTTTTATAATTACGCCATTTCCACTTTTAATTACTGGAGGATTAATTCCCATATCTTTAAAGCATCTAACTGGACTATTAACTCCACCTGGCATATATTTTTTTGATTCTTCAAATATTTTTTCATTCATCATCTGTTATCTCTCCTATCTTCTTAAAAGTTTTGAGGCTTCTAATGCATGGTAAGTGATTATTATATCTGCACCAGCTCTTTTCATTGATAATAAAGTTTCAAGTATTATTTTCTCTTCATCAATTAATCCCATTTTAGCTGCTGCCTTAACCATTGCATATTCTCCACTTACATTATAAGCGCATACAGGAGTCTCTACAGTATCTCTTACTTCTCTTATTATATCTAAATATGAAAGAGCAGGTTTAACCATTACTATATCTGCACCTTCTTCAATATCATATAATACTTCTCTTATAGCTTCTCTTCTATTTGCAGGATCCATTTGATAAGTTTTTCTATCACCAAAAGCAGGTGCTGAATTTGCTGCTGCTCTAAATGGTCCATAGTATGCAGAACAGTATTTAGCTGAATAACTCATTATTGAAACATTTTTAAATCCAGCCTTATCTAATGCTTCTCTTATTCTGTATACTCTTCCATCCATCATATCTGATGGTGCTATCATTTGTGATCCAGCCTTTGCATGTGAAACTGCAATCTTACATAAATAATCTAATGTTTCATCATTATCTACATCTCCATCATGTATTATTCCACAATGTCCATTATCTGTGTATTCACACATACATACGTCTGTACTAACTAAAAGATCATTAGTTAATTCTCTTATTTTTCTTGTAGCTCTTTGAACAATTCCATTATCAGCATATGCTTCACTTCCACAACAATCTTTATGATCTGGAAGTCCAAATATCATAATTCCTTTAATTCCAAGGTTAACTGCTTCCTCTACTACTTCCTTTAGCATATCAACTGAATAGTGATATACTCCTGGTAATGATTCAATCTCTCTTTTAATTCCTTCACCTTCAACAGCAAATATTGGTAATATGAAATCTTGTGGAGTTAATATAGTTTCTCTAACTAACCCTCTAATATTTTCATCTGCTCTTAATCTTCTTCCTCTTCTCATTGTTTACTACACTTCCTTTAACATTTCCTCTATCTCTTTTAAGAATCCATCCTCTGAATGTTCCTTGCAAACTAAAGCATCAATTCCATCTTCTTTTATAGCTTTATTAGTTATTGGACCTATTGCAATGCATATCTTTTCTTTTATTCTATCAAGACCAACCATCTCTTTCATATTTTCAAAAGTTGATGGAGATGTAAATAATATTGCATCTACTTCTTCAAAAGCCTTTTCATTTTTAAGTTCACCTTTTAATACATCATATATATCTACTTTTGTAACATCAGCTCCAATATTTTCAAGTTCATCTTGAAGGAGAGTTCTGCTTTTTGCTGATGCAGGTATAAGTATTTTATCTCCTTTATTTACATAAGGAGTAATTACATTTAAAAGACCTTCTCCTACAAATTCTCTTGATACTTTAAATGGAACTATTCCTTTTTCTTCTAAAGCTTTCTTTGTTGCTTTTCCAACCACTGAGAATTTTGCTTTTATTGTTCTTATATCAATCTTTTCTTTAATTAAGTAATCAAAGAATATCTTTACCCCATTTACTGAAGTTAATAAAATATGATCATATGTACTAATATCATTTTTGTATTTATCTAAATTATTACTAGTATCTTCTATAACTATTGAATTTATTTCTGTAACTTCAGCACCTAAGTTTTTAAGCTTAACTTTTAACCCTTTAGCTTGACTTTTTGAACGAGTAACACATATATTTTTACCAAATAGAGGTTTATTTTCATACCATGATAATTCATTTTCTAATGAAACGACTTCCCCTATTACTATTATACATGGTGACTTAAGCTTAGCCTCTTCAGCTTTCTTTGAGATATCTTGTAATGTTCCTATAACTTTTCTTTGCTTTGATGATGTTCCTCTCATTACAACAGCAGCCTTTGTAGTCTTATCTTTTCCATACTTTATAAGTTCACTTACAATGTAATCAATATTTGAAAGCCCCATCATAAATACTAGTGTTCCATTTTCTTTAGCTAAGGCTTCAAAGTTTACATTTAAACTTCTAGCTGACATACCAGTAACTATATGGAAGCTTTGAGCTAACCCTCTATGAGTAATTGGGATACCTGCATAGTTTAAAACTGCAATTGGAGACGTTACTCCTGGTATTACTTCAAATTCTATTCCTTCTTCTTGAAGTGCTAATACTTCTTCTCCACCTCTACCAAATACATATGGGTCTCCGCCCTTTACTCTTCCAACTATATGATCCTTTTTAGCTAATGCTACAATCATATCATTTATTTCCTCTTGAGTCTTATAGTGCGCACCTGGTTCTTTTCCACAATAATATATTTCACAATCATCATTTAAATAATTTAATATATTGTTTGATACTAATCTATCATAAAGAACTGCTGTACACTCTCCAAGCACTCTCTTAGCTTTAAGGGTTAAAAGTTCTTCATCCCCAGGTCCTGTTCCAATAATATATGCTTTACTCATTTTATACCTCCAAATTACTACTTACCTAATATTTTATCCGCTAGTTTTTTCCCTAATATTTCACTATCATATTTATTTCCAGTTATATCTTTTCTAACTATTTTTCCATCTACCATATATGTTCCAATCATATATATATCATCACCATTTATTTCGGAATAAACTCCAATCATACTATGGCAATCTCCACCTAATGCTCTCATAAAGCTTCTTTCTCCTGAAACTTCTATTCTTACTTTCTCATTATCCATTGATTTTAAGATATTTTTGTGCTCAAAGGATTTAAGACATTCTATTCCTAATGCTCCTTGACCTACTGCTGGAAGAAATACTTTAGGATCAAAATAATCTGTAATTATGTCTTCCATGCCTAATCTTTTAAGACCTGCAGCTGCTAGAATTATCCCATCCATATTTTCTTCTTCCATCTTTTTAAGTCTTGTTTGAACATTTCCTCTAATTGGAACTATCTTTAAATCACTTCTAATTTCTTTAAGCATTTCAGCTCTTCTCATGCTACTAGTTCCAATTACAGCACCTTCTCTTAAATCATTAAATGAGATATTATTTCTTGATATAAAAGCATCTCTTATATCTTCTCTCTCTGGCATACAAACAAGCTCAAATTCATCTAAAAGTTCATGTGGAACATCCTTCATACTATGTACAGCAAGATCAGCTTTTCCTTCAAGCATCTTTTGTTCAATTTCTTTAACAAATAAGCCTTTACCACCTATTTTATTTAAAGTTATATCAAGTCTTCTATCCCCCTCTGTTACAACTAGAAGCTTTTCTGAATCAACATTTCTTCCTTTTAATAACTCCATAACCTTTTCTGCTTGAACTTGAGCTAATTTAGATTTTCTTGTCGCTACAATAAATTTCATTACTTCACCCTACCTAATTCTTAAATAATTTATTAACTAATTCTTCTTCATAAAAAAGCTTTAAGGTAAGCTCTTCTTTTCCCTTACTTATAATATATTTGAAATCATCACTTATTATAAAATCTAATATCTCATCTTTTTTATTTTTAATAGATTTTATATTATTTCTTATAATAGATGTTATCCTTATAAAATCGTCAAATTCTTTAACCTCATCTAATATATAATCTCCCATCATCCTTGATGCCTTTGGATTTCCTCTTAAAGTATTAACTCCTAAAAATACTTCCTTACTTCTCATATTCATTGGAACAACACCTATACCACCTTTAGGATTCTTACAGTCTATATATATTTTATCTAAATCTTCACAACTCTTTATTATACTTTTTATTATACTATCATCGTCAATTGCAATTATAACTATATGATTACCCTTTAAGAACTTTTCATCATATTCACTTTTTATTATTCTAACTTTTTCACAACTTAGTTTATAAAACTCTTCATTTATATCTTTAGCCACAATTTTAATATTACATCCATTTGATAAAAATGTTTTAGCTTTAATAAGTGCGGCTCTTCCAGCTCCAATTATTAAAACATTTATTTTATTTGAAAAAAGAGATAACATAATATATTCTAAATTTTCTCTATAAATATCTTCTTTAGAATTCTCATGCATTCCTCACCACATCCTCTTATGGTTTCTTCTTTTAGAGTCTCTATAGCTCTATTTACATAAGCGTCCGAAGTACTTTTCATAAGCATTTTTACTAACTTATCTTCTCTACCTTCTTTATTCTTAAAGGTAGTATATCTTTTAATATATATTTCTTCTCCATGCTTTTTAAAATCTTTTATGTACGGTGCTACTTCTCTAAGACTTCTCCACTTATTATAAGCATCTAAATACTCATCTATTAAATAATAAAATTCGTTCATTCTGTCTTTTCGTAAATCTTTATTCTCATCATCTACTTTACTAATTTCATCTATATTATAAACAGTAACTCTATCTAATTCATTAACATCCTCACTTACATCTCTCGGAAGTGCCAAATCAAATATTAATAATTCTTCTCCTTCTTCTTCAATTTCCTTCTTTGAAATTACAGTATGTGGAGCTGATGTACATGATATTATTGAGTCAACTTTATTTATATATTCAGCTCTTTCATCAAAACCAATTATTTTGATATTTTCATTTTCACTATAATCTAGTGAGCTCTTATTCCTTACAGCAATAATAATATCCTCTATATTATGGGACAATAAATGTTTAACAACAAGCTTTCCAACTTCTCCATGTCCAAGTACCATAAAGCTTTTACATTCACTACTAATTCCTTTATTTACTGCTATTGATGCAGATGATACTGGTATTTCATAAAGTTTTGCTTCATTTCTAAACTTCTTACCACAAGTTATACCTTCTTGGAATAACCTTTGAAGCTCTAAATTAACTGAACCAGCTTCTAATGCTTCCATATATGCATCTTTTACTTGACCTAAAATTTGATCTTCCCCTAAAATCTTTGAATGAAAACCACATATAACTTTAAATAAATGTTTTGCAGCACTATCACCTGTTATATAAAATATGTACTCTCTTAATTCTTCATCCCATCCTAAAGAATTAAAAATAATTTTTAATACTTCATGTTCTTCTAAAGAATGATTAAAGTAAATTTCTGTTCTGTTACAAGTGCTTAAAATAACAACTTCATCTAAGCTTTCCTTTAAATCATTCATAGCTTTTTCTCTCAGCTTAGGCTTTATAGAAAATTTTTCTCGTATTTGCAATGGAATATTCTTTTGTATTCCTAAAACTGCTATCATCTTCTCACTCCATTAAAATATTATGTAAAATTATCGTAAAACTTTAATTATGTAAACGACCATTTACTCTTTATTATACAACTATTTACGATTATCTTCTATTCATTTTTATATAATAAAAATATCACTAGATACAGACTTTCAAATTTAATTGTAAATCAGACTCTAGTGATATTCAAATAATATTATATTATATTTTATATAAGTTATTAGTTATACGAGATTTAAAATTAATACTTTTTAAGTGTTTGGATATTTAATACCATTCCAGTAAACATTATTTTTTAATATAACATCCTCTGAAAGATTTACTCCCTCTAAAGCCCACTTCTTCCATTCCATAAATCCTGTTCTATCTATGATATATCCAATGTGTTCTTTTCCACCTGGTGCATCTTTATCGATGTATTCAGTAACATACTTATAAGTGTTTTCTATGATTTTAACTATACTATCTTCATCAACCCATATTAAGAAATCTTCTCCAAGTCTTGGATTTTTCTTACCAGTTCTACCCATAATAGAAAGTCTATAATATTTTTTCTTACTTCTTGTCCAAGCTCTTGTAGGACATGCCATTACACATTCTCCACAACCTATACACTTGCTAGCATCTCTTTTTACTTTATAATTTTCAAAAGTTAATGCACCTGTTGCTTTCTTCTTGCAAGCTTTAACACAGGCTTGGCAACTTATACATCTATAGTAATCATATTGTGGCTCTGTCATACCTATTATTCCAAAATCATGCATTCTTGCCTTTATACAATCATTTGGACATCCTGTAAGAGCAACCTTAAAGTGAAGATCATTTGGAAAAATTGCATCTTCTATTCTTTTAGCAAAGTTTGCTGTATTATAGTTTGCAAATGGACAAACATTATTACCAATACAAGCTGATACATTTCTTGTTCCTGCTGCTGTATATCCACCGCCTGGAACTTCTTGATTTATTTCTAATCCTTCGATTATAGGTTGTAACATTTCATTAACTTCTGGGATATTTTCCATTTTTATATCTGGAATTTCAAATCCTTGTCTAGTTGTTATATGAACTGTTCCATTACCGTACTTGTCTGCTATTTCTTGAATCATACCTAAATATTTTGCATCTAAATGTCCACCAGGAACTCTAACTCTTGAAGCAGTATATCCTCTTTTTTTAGTTACTCTAAATGCATTCTTTTTAAGCTTCTTTGTATTTATATCCATAAGTCTTTCTCCCTCCTAATCTCTTAAAAGTTTACCTTTTGTATAATTGAAAACTGGTCCATCTAAACATATGTAAGTATCATCTATCTTACAATGTCCACATTTACCTAATCCACAACACATTTTTCTCTCTTGTGAAATCCATATGTTTTCTTCTTTAATTCCAAGCTTTAGGAATTCCATAACAGTAAACTTCATCATCATAGGTGGTCCTACAACTATAATTTGAACATTTTCTTTATCCTTTATATCAAGTTCTGGAATAAACTTAGTTACAAGTCCAGTGTGTCCAATATATCCTTCTTCAGCTGAATCAACAGTAACTATTAAATTCATCTTGTCATTCCATCTCTTTAAATCTTCTTTAAACAGCATATCTTTAGGGCTCTTGAATCCTGTGATTAAAGTTAATCCCTTAGTTTCATTAGTATTAGTAGCAAAGTAATCAACTACTCCTCTTACTGGTGAAAGTCCTGTTCCTCCAGCTACTACTATTAACTCTTTATTTTTATAAATATCTAAGTCAAAACCATTTCCATATGGTCCTCTCATAAATAATTTATCTCCAACATAGTTTTTAAATATTTCATTAGTAACTTTACCAACTCTTCTTATAGTTAAGTCAACAAAGTTTTCTCCAATACCACTTACTGAAATTGGTGCTTCCCCATATCTTGGTATTGATACTTCAAAGAATTGTCCTGGTTTTACTTCACCTTCAAATTCCATTCTAAATGTATATTCTATATCTGTATGTTCAATTACTTCTAATATTTTTGAAGGAAATGGTATATAATCATTATTTGTCATTTGAATTCACCTCATCCATTGCATCTTGTAGTTTGTTTATACATCCTGGTACACTAATGTATTCTGGGCATATATCATCACATCTTCCACATCCAACACACATGTGATATCCCCATCTCTTTTTATAGTCATAAACTTTATGCATGATCTTAAATCTCATCTTTTGACCATTAGCTTTTCTAAATTCATGACCACCAGCCATTGTTGTGTATCCTGGTACTTGGCATGAAGCCCAAACTCTTCTTCTTTCTCCTATATTCTCATTATCACTGTAGTAGATATCTTGCATTGTATTACAAGTACATGTAGGGCAAACAAAGTTACATCTTCCACAAGCTATACATCTTTCTGAGTATTCGTCCCACATTTTTGAATCCATAACATCTAATGTTAAGTTTTCTGGTATATTAACCTTTATTTTATTTTCTGTTACGAAATCTGGATTAACTTCCATTTCCATTTTAGGAGTTTCATTAAAGTATTCCTTTAATTCATCATCCTTTATATCTAAATACGCATATCCATCAGAAACCTTTAAATACGCATCATAATTATCTGATTTATTAGTTTCCATATCCACACAATAGCAGTTATCAAAACTTTTTTCACATCCTATAAGAACAAACTTAACGCCCTCTCTTAGTTTTTTGTAGTATGGATCCACAAATCCATTTCTTAGATATATATCATCTACTCTCTTTACACCATGTAAATCACAGCTTCTTACAAATATTATTTGAGGCTTTTCATTAACTACTGGCTCTTTATATTCATCTTGTGTAAAGAATAATATAGTTTGAGTTATAGGAAGTAATGCTTCCTTATATGAGTAGTCTGACTTTCTATTAAATTCTATATCCTCTACTCTTTTAACTTCATCATATCTTACTATATCTGTTTCTGAGCATCTTCCAGCACCTTCTACAACTATTGGCGCTACTATTTTATAGCTACCTGACATTTTTTCAAACACACTGTTTAAATCTTTAGTTCTAATTTTAAATCCCATAATAAACTCCTTCCTAATGAGCTTTTTTATTTCTTGAAATCATATAATATGGGATAGCAACAAACAATACTCCTCCTACAATATTACCTAATGTAACAAACAATAGGTTGTACAAAATTCCACCTAGAGTAACTGTTCCATGAGGCAGTAGATAACCTATAACTAATAATGTCATATTTGCTACACTATGTTCAAAGCCAATTGCAAAGAATACATATACACAAAGTGTCATCATTAATATTTTAGCGGTTTCATCTTTCATTTTGTAAGCACACCAAACTGCTAAACACACAAGTATATTACACAATATACCTCTAATAAATAATTCATTAGGTAAAACATTAATCTTATTCATAGCATAATTTGCCATATAATTACCTGCAGTACCTCTCCACAATCCAGAAGCATAATAAAGAAAAGCTGCTAAAATCGATCCTATGAAGTTTCCTATATAACTTACACTCCATATTTTAAGTACATCTCTGACTTTAACTTCTTCTCCTAGATACCCTGAAGCCATAACTAAACTGTTACTTGTAAAGAGCTCTGCTCCTGCAAAAATAACTAATGATAATGCAACTGAAAATGATAGTCCCATAACTATTTTAGTAAATTCTGATCCAGCCTCATTTAATGTTCCACCCACAGTGTAAGCGAGCATTATTCCAAATCCCACAAAAAGACCTGCATGCATAGCACTTATTACATAACCTTTTCTGTTATCCTCTAAAAAATTAGTTTTTTTTCTAGATAGTGCTATTAGCCTACCAAAATCTTCTCCATACATTGTTGATTCCCCCTTATTATATTCCCTTTCTAATTTGACATCTGTGATAATTATCACAAACTTTTAAAATAATTTGATAGTTTTTCTTTATCTTTTACTATAAATTTTCTTTTATCTTTTCTTATAAGTCCTTCTTTTTCTAAAATTTTAAGTGCTCTTGAGATAGTTTCTCTTGGCATTCCAAACATATCTGAAAGATATGTTATGCTTATTTTTAGATTTATTATTGTTTCTCCATCTTCCTCTACACCATAATCCTTAGCTAACTTCCAAAGCTTTGCTGCAAGTCTTTTTTCTATTTTTAAAGGAGTAGAATTCTTCATTTGTCTATATAATCTTCTTACCTTTAAAGATAATGTTCCTATAACCTGCTTTGTAAGTTCAAAATCTTCACTCATAATCCTTATAAATTTATTTCTATCAAAGACAAAGAGTTCTCCATCGTCAAACATTTCACAACTTATAGATGCTTTCATCTTTTCTAAGACAACTTCATTTACTATATTCCCTTCCCCTAATATAAATATAACTTTCTTATGAGCAGCTTCATTTAATTTGTATAAAGATACTTTTCCACTGTAGACTACATAGATACTATCTATAAAGTCTTTATCTCTAAATATATGTTGACCTTTTTTAAAAGCTGTTTTTTCTCCAATCAAACATAACTTCTCTAAAGTTTTATCTGATATACATTGGAATGTTTTGCATTGTTTTAGTTCATTTAAAATTATCATAATATCACCCGTAAACGTCCATTTCTTTATTACTATACTTAGATTCTATAACAAATTCAATACTTTTCTCAATTTATTATTGGATATTTTTTGTTATTATGGAAACAATAAAAATAATTAAATTTTTAAGGAGGAAAAAAGTATGAGAATTCCAAATCATATTGGTATAATTCCCGATGGTAATAGAAGGTATGCAGTATCTCTTGGTTTAACTAAAGATAAAGGATATTCTAGTGGTATATTGCCTGGACTTATATTATTTAAACAGTGTCAAAACTTAGGAATTAAAGAATTAACCTTCTATGGATTTACAATAGATAACACAAAAAGGCCTTCAGTACAAAAGGATGCCTTTACTTATGCATGCATTGAATCAGTAAAACTTCTTGAGAAAGAAGACTGTGAAATATTAGTTATGGGAAATGCAGAATCTAAAAATTTTCCTAAAGAGTTACTTAAGTATACCTCTAGAAAGAAAATTGGAAAAGGCGGAATTAAAGTTAATTTCCTTATAAACTATGGCTGGGAATGGGATTTATATTCTCTTAAGAAAAGTACCGATCTTAAGAAAAATATTTCTAGCTCAATTCAATCTACTGATATATCTCGTATAGATTTAATAATACGCTGGGGAGGAAGACGAAGATTAAGTGGATTCTTACCAATACAATCTGTTTATTCTGATTTTTATATTATCGATGACTTTTGGCCTAACTTTAAAGAAACAGATCTTTTTGACGCATTATCTTGGTATGATAAGCAGGATATAACACTTGGAGGTTAAAATGAACAAAAATATTTTAGTGGTTGGAAGCGGAATAGGTGGCTTATCTGCAGCTATCCGTCTTCAAAATGAAGGATATGCTGTTACATTATTAGAAAAAAATTCTTTTTTAGGTGGTAAGACTTCTAATTTATCTTGTAACGGATTTAAATTCGATTTATGTGCTACTATCCCTGTAATATTTGATCCTTATATAGAATTATTTAAAGATATAAATGAAAATATACATGATTATATAGATATATCATTGATAGATCCACTATATAAAGTTTTTTTTGAAAATAATAATAGTAATTATATATTTTCTTCCTGTATTCCAAAGCTTACAGAAACTATATCTAATATTGATAATAGAGATTTTAAAAACTATTTATCATTAATCTCTAAGTCATATATAGATTTTACTGAAATAAATAATGTTTTTTTGAAAGTACCTTTAACTACTAATAAAGATATATTAAAATTGAAAAATATTAAAACATTAATTAATAAAGATTTAGATTCTACATGCTATGAATACTTAAAGGATAATTTAAAAAGTGAGTTATTAATAAACTCATTGTTATTTCAAAGTATGTATATGGGTGTATCTCCTTATAATACTTCATCTTTATTTACTATTCTTCCTCTAATAAATTATTCAACAGGTATGTTTTTTATTAGAGGTGGTATATCATCTTATATTAAATCTTTAGTCTCTATCTTTAAAAAACGAGGTGGAAATATAAAAATAAACTCTGAAGTTACAAAATTTATTTTTAATAACAGAACATGTATTGGTGTTCTTCTTAAAAATAATGAACAATTGTTCTCAGATATAGTAGTTTGTAATGCTGATGTCCCTTATGCACTAGAAAACTTACTTCCAAAAGAACTTAATATAAAAAATAAATATAACTCTGCTAATGATTTTTCTTGTTCATCATTTATAATGCATTTAGTTATAGATAAAAGAATTCCTCAATTATCTATTCATAATTCTATTATAAGTGAAAATTTTAAATATAATATAGAAGCACCTTTTAATGGATATTTACAAACTAATCCTCATCTATATGTATATTGCCCTACAAGAATCAATAAAACTGGTAATTACGAACTAATAACTATTAATTTACGAGTTCCTAATTTACTTTTTAATAATGTAACTTGGAATAATAAAACTATATACTCATTAAAAAATAGTATAATCAACACATTAGAAAAACATCTAAAAATATCTAACTTGCAAAATTATATAAAATATGAAAAGTATATAACTCCACTAGATTTTTTAAATGCTTTCAATAGTTATGCTGGTGCTGGATATGGAATAAATCATTCCTTTAAGAACTTACTATTTTTTAGACCTCAATGTAAAATAAAAGGATTAAATAACTTATACTTTGTAGGTGCATCAACTCATCCTGGTGCTGGCGTATCTATAGTTCTAAACTCTAGTAAAATAGCAGTTTCCACCATAAACGAAGATATAAAAAAGCAACAATAATACTTTAATATTGTTGCTTTTTTAATAAGATTCTAAATTTAGCGCCTTTATCTTCATCAATAAAATATATCTTCCCATTATGCTTTTCTATTACTTTCTTACTTATTGAAAGTCCAAGTCCAGTACCTCCATCAGTTCCTCGGCTCTCATCTCCTCTTACAAATTCATCAAATAATGTATCTTTAATCTTTTGTGGTATTCCTACACCATTATCACTTATCAGTATTTCAACATTATCACTAGTTTCTATTAACTCTACTTTTATATATGTAGCATTCACATTGTACTTAATAGAATTCTCTATTATATTACTTATTCCTCTTCTTATTAATTTTAAATCTAGTCTTAAAAATATAGGTCCTTCAGGAATATCTATTATAGGCTCTATATTAAGATTCTCTATTTCTTCGTAAAATTCTAATACAATAAATCTTAATTCTTCTGTTATATCAATATCCTCTAAATTTATAATTAATTTATCATTGTTTAATTTTACGAATTCAAACAATTCTTCTATAAGTTCACTTACTCTTTCTGATTTTTTATATAAGGTTTTAAAATATTCTTTTCTCTTATTTTCATCTTCTATCATCTCTTCATAAAGTGCCATTGAATAACTTTTAATAGTCGTCATAGGAGTTTTTATATCATGAGCTAAATCAAGCATAAGTTTATTCTTACTTTCTTCTAACCTCTTATTTTCCTCTTCACTTTTTTTAAGCTTATTTATTAGAAAATTCAACGTCTCTTTTACACCTTGAAACTCTTCTTCCCCATTTATCGTTAAAGGTTCATTATAATTACCATTTATAATATCAACTAAAGTATCATCTATTTCTTTTAATGGTTTACTAATCTTTCTTGCTGTCCATATACTATATATAATTATACAAAATAAAGCTATACCTACAGTTATTGCAAACACTTTTCCATATTCTTTATAAAAAGGTTTACTAACACTAAGAGGCATCTCTAATAGATTAACATTAAATGTGAATTTCTCCTTAGGAAGCCTTAATATAGTAATATATTCTTCACCCTTTTTATTTTTAATATTATTTAAGAATACCTGATATGATCCAACTTCCTTTTTACTAGCAATATTAAGTAATTCTTTATCTGTATAGTGATCTTTATTTACAGATATATTCCCTATTCTTTTTTTTACATTTCCAGATAAATCTAGTATCTCAATCTCACCTTTTAATTTTTTTAATTCATCAACATTAATTATGTTATAATCTATATATTTTCCATTAATTATATCTAAAACTGGTATACTACTCTTATCTATAACCTTAGATAATTCTATACCTAGGTATGCATAAGATACTAAACATATGCATCCAAGAATAATAACAAAACTTGTATATCTTTTAAAAACAGTTACTACAAGCTTATCCTTCCTCTTTTCTTTATTAAATATCCACATTTTTCTCAAATTTATATCCTAACCCTCTTATTGTTTTTAAGTATTTCGGTTTTTTAGAATTATCTTCTATTTTTTCTCTAAGTCTACTTATGTGAACCATTATGGTATTATCTCCTCCTAAAAATACCTCATTCCATACTTCTTCAAATATTTGATTTTTTGTAAGTATTCTACCTGCATTCTCCATAAGATACTTAATTATCTTGTATTCTATTGAAGTAAGCTCTAATTCTTTATCTCTAAAACGAACTTTTACATTATATCTATCTAATTCAACTTCTCCAATTTTTATAATCTCTTTTCCATCGCTCTCTCCATCTATTAATTTATAAACTCTTCTAAGCTGTGCTTTAACTCTTGCAACTACCTCTAAAGGATTAAATGGCTTAGTTATATAATCATCAGCACCTATATTTAATCCTAGAATTTTATCTTCATCCCTACTTTTAGCTGAAAGCATTATTATTGGAATATTTGAATTTTCTCTTAATTCTTTAACTACTCTAATTCCATTTATTTTTGGCATCATTATATCTATAACAGCAATATTTACATCATTATTCTTATATATCTCTAAAGCCTCGACTCCATTGGTTGCCTTTAAAATTTTATATCCCTCTTTAGATAAATAGACTTCTAAAACATCTAATATCTCTTTTTCATCATCGCATAATAAAATACTGTATCTCAAATTTTATCCCTACCTTATAAAAATTTATAATAAAAAAGCCCAATATATACATTGGACTTCCTTTATTATAACATATTTTTCTATTCTAAATGAAAGATTTAACAAATACTATTAATATTAATGCTGGTGTTATATATCTTACTAAGAAAGTAATAAAGTTAACTAATTTTTCATTCTTTAATGTACCATCATTTGTTAATTGAGATGTATAAACTTTATTGCTAATAACGTGTCCCATAAGTATAGTAACTAAGAATCCGTTAATAGGTAACAATACATTTGATATAATTGCATTAAAGAAATCAAAGAATGTTAAACCAAATATAGTTACATTAGCTAATGGTGCATCTGGATTTGCAGATAATGATGCTAATGATCCAAATACTATTATTATAATTATATTTATTATTATAGCTTTTACTCTTCCAATTTTAAATTGCTCTGAAAAAGTAGCAATTAAAACTTCCATAATTGATATCATAGCCATTGTTGCTGCCATAGCTGTAAGTAAGAAGAATACTACTGCAAGTATTGTTCCACCTGGCATTTTTGAAAAGATTAAAGGTACTGTATTAAATAATAATCCTGGACCACTTGCTGGAGTTTGCCCAAAAGAAAATACAGCTGGGAATATAGCAATACCTGCAATTAATGATACACATGTATCTGCAACTGCAACTTTTGCTCCTGTAGCTATTAAATTATTATCATCTGTAAAATAACTACTATATGTAACCATTGACCCTGTACCAACAGATAATTTAAAGAAAGCTAATCCTAAAGCTGATAAAAATACACTAAAAGTAACTTTGCTAAAATCAGGCTTAAATAAGAAGTCTATTCCTCCCATTGCATTTGGTAGACTTACACTTCTTATTGCACATAGTGCAAGTAATACTATAAGAACTGGCATTAATGTCTTAGTTAATTTTTCTATTCCACTTTTAACTCCCATTGTAAGAATAACTCCTCCAACTACTAAAGCTAAAAGCTGCCATAAAATTGGACTTATTGGTCCCAAACTTGTTTGGTTAAACATAGTTGCAACCTGTTGTGCATCAGCACCCTTAAATGCTCCTGTTAATGCTTTAAATACGTATGAATATACCCATCCTGTAACTACAGTATAAAAGAATAACATACAAAATGATGCTGTAACACCAAATATACCTATAACTCTAAACATTTTTTTATCTGTTATAGATGATACTGCTCCATAAATATTTTTTCTTGTTTGTCTTCCTAAAGCAAACTCACTTATAAGGGTTGGAAGCCCTATTATTAGAACACAAGCTAAGTAAATAAGTATAAATGTTGCTCCTCCATTTTCCCCTACAACATAAGGGAACATCCATATATTTCCTAAACCAACACATGAACTTAATGTAGCAAAAAAAACTGCTAATCCTGACGAGAATTTCTCTCTATTTTCTTCCACACTATCCTCTCCATTTTCACTAAATTTATCACTAGTAGATTATATACTTATCATTGTCATATTTTCAATCTTTTTATATTATATTTTAACTTTTGTTCATGTTATAGGAATATTTTAATAAATTTATAAGAAAAAGCAAGAAAAACTGCATACTATATTCTACAGTTTTTCCTTTAATATATTATTTTATTAATTTTATCTATTAATTTATTTTACTTACATCAAAGGGATTATTTTGATTGGATGAGAAGTTTAACAATTTGCCTCTCCTCTCCATTTTACAATTGGATATTTATCTCTATATTGTCTAAATAATTCTTTAAAATACTTTAGAGACTAGACATGAAGTATTTTATCCATCACTAAATATACTTTGTAATATAACTAAATTTAGTGATAAAGTTATTACAAAAAAAAGAATACTCTAACTGTTTTAAAAGGGATGGCTATTCATATTAACCCTTCAAATAAATATATTTATTTGTCAAAAAGAAAAAACGTAATCTACCCGTATCATACTAAATAAACAAGACTCCTAAACTTTAGGAGTCTTTTATTAAACGTATTAGATTATATTCTTTCTTTTACTATAAACTCTTCTATAACTTTAGCTACACCATCATTATTATTTGTATCAGTTATATAATTTGCAATTTCTTTTATCTTATCACAAGCATTACCCATTGCAACACCAAGTCCTGCATATTCAATCATTGAGAAATCATTCATTTCATCTCCAACTGCAATTACTTCTTCTTCCTTTATCCCTAAATGCTCAGCTAAAAGTTTAATTCCAATACCTTTACCTGATTCTTTATTTAAGAATTCTAAGAAAAATGGTGCACTCTTTGCAACAGTATACTTTTCATAAACTTCCTTAGGCAGCTTCTTTATTCCTTCATCTAAAACATCAGGCTCATCAATCATCATTACTTTTATTATTTCATCATCATCTTTTATATCTTTAAAGTCATCTATATGAAAGTCTATATTATTATGATGAGCTTCATATGAAGTATATTTATTTTCCTTAGGAGTTATAAGCCCCTTCTCTTTTGAGAAACCATGTATATTTAATCCCGCTTCATCTGCTAATCCCTTTAGGTATTTAAGATCACTACCTTTAATAGTTACATCGCAAACAACATCTCTACTCTTAGTTTTTTGTACTAAACATCCATTATAACTAAGAACATAATCATCTTCACCTAAAAGATCTAACTCTTCCAAATATTTTAATAATCCGTCTATTGGTCTACCTGAAGCTAGTACAACATAAACTCCAAGTTCTTTAGCTTTTCTTAAAGCTTCTTTAGTTTTTTCTGATACTTTTTTATCATCATTTAATAGAGTACCATCCATATCTAATGCTATTAACTTATACATATTTTTTGCTCTCTCCTAACTCTATATTGTAATTTAAACATTTTTATTATATCATACTTTACGTTTTCTAATAGTCTTATAAATAAAGTAAACTGCAACAATAGTAATAACAATTTCTATACCTTTAGCACCTTGCGAAATGACTTCATAACTAATAAGCACTTCTAATAAAATTGATGGTATCTTTCCAACTAATGTAGCTAAATTATATCTAAAATCATCTATATTAGATAGTGCCGCTGCAAGTGTTACGAATCCTGAAGGTATAAATGGAATTATTCTACCTTGAATTATTAAAAATGCTGCTCTATTTCCACTACTTTTTGCAATTTTTTTTAAAAGTTCATGCTTATCTGTAAAATTATTAAAACTCTTTTTAAATCCCTTTCTATATAACCTAAATGTAATCCAACCACCAATGACTTCTCCAAGTAGCGATATAAAAAAGCCCCATACAGGACCAAAAAATAATATATTTGCTCCTGTAACAAAGACAGAAGGTATTACCCCAGATATAGCTATAAGTATACTAATTACTATACTAATCAATATTGCTATTTCACTATAATTATTTAATAGGTTCAAAACTCCATCTACACTAAACATATAAAATCCCCTTCATTTTTATTTATTATAAGACAAATATTTAAGCATATCTACTATTAATTTATATTTTCTTTTGAATTCACATTAATATGTGCTAATTCATAGTATATAAAAGAATTTTATAATACCAATTAAATAACCAGGAGGTAATTGAATGTTTGCTATTAATCCAAACTCAATATCTAACATTAATCCCAAGAGCTTTGATATAGAATTAACTTCAAATTTCACAAATACAACTAAAGTATCTATTTCTTCAATAGAAGACCCTAATATGGAATTAAAGTTTTCAGTAGTTAAAAGCTCTCTTAATGATTCTGAAACAGTAAGAACTATACTCTTTGATGATTCTACTCTTCTAAAAGTTAATGAATCTTATACCGTTGTAATTTCAGATAATGGTATAGATTTATTTAATCAAACTATATTAGTTGAAGATTTTCCTGCTATTATAAATGCAGATGTAAGAACTTACGGTAATCGTATAATAGAAGTAGTATTTCCTTACCCAGTAAAAAATCTTGATAAAATAGAGCCAAGTGGAACTAAAAATTTAAATAACTTCTATGCAATATATTTTAATAGAGATGTTATAGGAGCAACTACCCAACCTAATGCTGGCGATTCAATTGACTGGAAAGGATACTTTACTATTGATGATGATGAAAAATTATTCACTGCAACAGTAAGCCCTGACCAAAAATCTATTGAAATACAATCAAATATAAAAAATCTTCCTATAGGCGATACTCACAGCTTAACTATAAACTATACTAGACTTCAAGGATCTAATATTACAGATAAGTCTTCTATATTAGTTGACTATTCTAAAGAAGAACGTGAAATACCTATAATGGAAAAACCATTCAGCTTAAGAAGTGATCAGTATCCTACAAAACCAGTTAATATTACACCTATTTCTTTAACTGAATTCATAGTAACTTTTGATAAAGAAGTTCTATTAAGAAAGGAAGATGTTATAGCTGCAGATGGTTCAAACATTGGATATGTAATGTGTAACGGAGTTTCTAAAGAAATAGATTCACGTGAAAGAGTTGGATCTGATAAAAAGAGCTTAAAATACACACTAAAATATACAACTCCACTTACAGCTGGTAATGTTGAACTTGTAGTAAGCCCTATAACTGACGCCTCAGGTTTTACAACAAAAATAGTTCCTTTAACTACAACTATTACTGCTGCTTCACCAACGCTTGATGCTGTATACCAAGATACTTCTAATCCTACTTCAACTACAACTAAAATAAACCTTAAGTATTCTTGGGATATGAATATTGCTTCAGCTAAAAATTTAAGCAACTATGTCCTAAATAGTAATACATCACCTACAGATCCTATTACAATAACTTCTATAACCAATTCAACTGATCCTACAAACGAATTTGTTATAGAAACAGCTAAACTACCTGCTGGAAATTATACTCTATGCGTTTCAAATGTAGCTGATATATTTGGAATTCCGATAGTTGATGTATGCAAAACATTTGATATAGTAGATTTAGCAGTTCCAACAGTTGAAAAAATATTAATGCCTGATCCTGATAAAGATGTGCTTTTAGTAATGTTTGATGGAGTAATGAACGTAAGTGATGAGCACGGAGCAAATTTAGCTACTAATTATAGATTAATTGAAACTCCAGGAACTACTGATCCAATTCCTCTAAGTGAATCTATTAAAGTTGATTCATTAAATTCAAACAAATGGATGAGGTTAAACCTATCTAGTAAATTTGATGCAACTGTAAATACAAGTGCAATTAATATAGGATATGCAAGACTTAGAGATATTATATATGTAACTAATCAATCAGGTAATATATTCCCTATAAGTAAAGAAAGTACTATTACAGCACTAGTTCCAGAACTTGATATTGCTGGAGGCTCCATGAGTATTTTATCAGATAGTTCACTAAAATTTACAGCTAGTACTTCTAATGAATTTATGTTTAATCCTTCAACACTTTCGGCTGCTGACTTTAAATTTACTAAAAACTCAAATGTTACAACTCCTATTAATGTTACTTTATCAGATGATTATAAAACTCTTACATTCACATTCCCAACTGGAACCTTTGAATCATCTATTACTACTTTAGATATGACAACAACAGATACAGTTACTACTACAGATATATTTGGAAAGAAAATAAAAGCTTCAGCTACTTGTAATACTATTACATCAAATATGTTATCAGCTAGACTCGTTAGAGCCTATAAGGAATCACAAACGACTGGAACACCTTTCGTTACACTTACTGTAGGACTATTATTTGATAATGAGATAAATAAAGATTCTGTTACACTTTCTGACTTTACAGTAAAAACAGCCAATGAAGAGGATAATAAATTTATGGTATTATCAAAGGCTGAACTTTCTACTAGTGACACTAAGACTATATTATTAACTGTAGAATCTAATACTTTAAATTTATCAAGTATACCACTTTCTGTTTCAACAACTAAAGAACAAGATCAACTTTTAACTAAAGATGCTAAAGGAAATCCTATTACTCCATTCAAAGCTGATATTCAATAGAAATAGCTGTACAATTATAAAAGATAACTATATTAAACTCAATATTTTATTATAGTTATTAAGCCTATAGGAGATACTTAACTCTTATAGGCTTAATTATTTTAAACTTTATCTATATAACTTTACTTCACTCACTTTTTGTCTGTATTTGTCATAAGATAGTATAACAAAGAGTTTTTTGAGGTGAATTTATGGAAGCTCTAATATTAGTTTTTTCTCTTGTAATAGATTCATTTGTTGCAAGTATTGCATATAGTGCAGATAAAATTAAGATTCCTAATCTTTATATAATTATTATAAATATAGTATCCTGTTTAATTTTAACTTTTTCTCTGACTCTAGGAAATTATCTAGAGAATATAATGCCTGCATATCTACCTAAATATATAAGTTTTGGAATATTTATAATCTTAGGTGTTTATAAATTATTCGAGGGATTCTTTAAAAAATACATGGGGAAATTCTCAAAAAGTAAAGAACCATTAACATTTAAATTATTCGACTTCAGCTTTGCACTTCAAGTGTATATAGATGAAACAAAAGCAGATTTTGATGAATCAAAAATTATATCATTAAAAGAATCTATTTATCTAGCTATTGCACTTTCTATAGATAGCTTAGCCGTTGGTTTTGGAGCTAGTTTTATTAATATAAATCCAATACTTATGATATTATTCTGTTTTATTTTTGGAATATGTTCGATAAAACTCGGTTCCTTTGTAGGTAAAAAGTTATTGCCTGAAAACTCCAATAAAAATCTATCATGGCTTTCAGGAATATGTTTATTATTAATTGCATTTTTAAAACTATAATCTCACTAAAAAAGAGGCTATCATATAAGATAACCTCATTTTTTATACTTCTAATTCTTCAATTTGAACTAAATACTTAGAACAATTTGTGCAAACAATAACTGTAACTATATAGCTATCATCTACTTTTCCTTCTAACTCTAATCTATTAAATGTTAGATTCTCATATTCTTTTGATATATCACTTATAACATACTTTCCATCCTTGGTATAAATGTAGAAGTAATATTCTAAATATTCACTTATACTTTTCTTTTCCTTAAAATTAGCATTACATTCTTCACATGGACTACTATAATATGCTTTATCAAAAGCTATCTCTTCACCTTCATTTAAAAGCTTTAATATTATATCTATGTCTATATCCTTTATAGGACTTTCTTCATCATTAATTATTTCTATAAGATTACTTTTATCTAAATCATATGTCTTATCTTCATATTTAAAACTGTATTTCATTTATATACCTCTTTTCTATTAGTATTTATAATATTATACCATATAATACTTACTGTATATTACCACTATTAACTAAACTCTTATAATAAATATTATATAACTCATCATAACTTATATCTTCTGGATGATTTTTAAGTTTCTCTTTATTATTCCATATCTCATCTGTATATTTTTTTGCTTCTTCTTCTGTAATTGATAAATTATTAGTCTGTGTTAATTTAATTATAGCTTTCTCTAAATCATTAAGTGATGAAAAACCTAATATATTAACTATATTATTAACCTTTTTCTTATTTTTAAAACTATTTAAATACTCATTATATAAACAACAATTTGCTACTCCATGTGGAACTCCCTTATGATATGTTAGAGCATATCCCATTCCATGTGGTATAGATGTACCATTTTTAGATATTATTGCACCTGCTAAAGTTGATGACATCATTAGATTATTTCTATCTTCTTTAGTTAAAGCCCCATTTAAAAGTCCATCTAATGCTTCTCCCCATATCTTTAAAGCCTCTTGTGATAACTTATCTGTATATTCTGTAGCATTTCTATTTAAATATCCCTCAACAATGTGCGAGAATGCATCCATAGCTGTATTTCTTGTCATAGGAATATTTAACTTCTCTGTATATCTTGAATCAATAAATGCCATCTTTGGATATATTGTTTGACCTAAATTTCTCTTAACTTTTCCTATATGATCTGTAACTATAGCATATTGCGTTACTTCACTACCAGTTCCTGCTGTAGTTGGAACTGCTACAACTGGAATTCCTTCAAGATTCTTTTGACTAAATATACTTTCCTTTGTTAACTTTGGATTATTAATCATTAATGATATAGCTTTAGCAGCATCTAAAGGAGATCCTCCTCCAATTCCAATTACAAAATCTGCTTTTATAGCTTTACCTAGTTTACTTCCAGCTTCAATTGTCTCAAGTGATGGATTTTCCTCAACCTTATCAAAAATATAATACTCTTTATCGCAACTATCAAGTGCTATTAATATATCACTTAAAGCTCCATTTAATTTAGCTGATTTTCCTCCCATTACTATTAAAGCTCTATTACCTATCTTATTAAACTTATCACAATTATTTTTTATTGTATTTTCTCCGAAAAATACTTGTGTTGGAACTTTTAAATTAAACCTCAAAATTACCCCTCCATATTAAAAGATCTTAACCTTATAATCTTTATTTTAGCACTTTTGTATAAAATACCCAATACTATATATTATTTTAATTGTACTATTAATATGATTAAATATAAAATATCCATAAATTGTATACTATTTAAATTAAGCAATTAATCTATAAAAAAACTGTAGAGCTTTTTAAACTCTACAGCACTAAATTTATTAATTATTTTTTAGCTATTTCAACTCTAAGTGTCTTTCCTTTAATAGTCTTTGTTCTTAAAGCATCTAACACTTTTCTTCCTTTATTATTTAATATTTCAACAGTTGATCCCATATCTTTTACATCAATTATTCCTATATCTTCTTTATCAATACCTTCAATACTCATTATAGTACCAACAATATCTATAACTCTAATTTTTTTCTTCTTACCACCGTTTAAATATATCTTTGTAATATTTTTTGTTATTTTTTTAGTACTCTTTTTTATAACAGGTTTGCTTCTTAATAAACTTTCTCTATCCTTTATATTAAAGCTATCTTCTACTTCATTATAATTATTTATCTTAAAACCTATATATTCTTCTATTCTATCTAGATATTTATTTTCATAAGGTGTTATAAACGTTATAGACTTACCTGAAGTTCCAGCTCTTCCTGTTCTACCTATTCTATGAACATAAGCTTCCTTTTCAACTGGGATATCTATATTAATTACATGAGTTATATTATCTACATCTATTCCTCTAGCTGCAATATCTGTGGCTATGAGTATTCTAAACTTTCCTTCTTTAAATTCATTCATTTTCTTTGTTCTATCTTTTTGAAGCATATCTCCATGAATTTTATCAACTGAATATCCTTTATCCTTAAAATACTTAAAGGCAGCCTCTACATTATCTTTAGTTCTACAAAACATTATTGCAGTTTCTGGCCCTTCTTTTAATAAGATTTCATTAGCTTTATTTAATTTATCTTTTCCCTCTACCTTTACTAATTCATGAGTTATTTTATCAGTTATTAAACTCTGTGCTTTTATTTTTATTTCTATAGGTCTATCCATGTGCTTATTACTTAACTCATTAATCTTTTCTGGCATAGTCGCTGAAAATAACATAGTAACTCTCTTTCTAGTTATCCTTCTACATACACCTTCTACTTGCCCTATAAATCCCATGTTAAACATTTCATCAGCTTCATCTATAACTAAATAATTAAATGCCTTTCCATTTAAATTACCATTATCTAGATGATCTAATATTCTACCTGGAGTCCCTACAACTACATGTACCTTTCCCTTTAAAGCTTTTTCTTGTTCTTTAAAAGATTCTTTTCCAACTAATGCTATAGCTTTAATTCTTTTATATCTTCCAATATTTATAATATCATCTTTAATCTGCATAGCAAGCTCTCTAGTTGGTGCAAGTATAAGTGCTTGTGGAGTATTTTCTTCCCAATCTATTTTTTCGCATAATGGTATACCAAAAGCAGCTGTTTTACCACTTCCTGTTTGAGCCTTAACTATTAAATCCTTATTTAAAAGTGCCTCTTTTATTACAAGGTCTTGAACCTCTGTTGGCTTTTTATATCCTAAATCACTTAATGAATTTATTATTTCTTTACTTAAATTAAACTTATCAAATTCGTTTTTCATATCTTTTCTCCATAACTTTTTATTTTACTTATTTACTATAACATAAAATTTTATTCATAAACAAAAAAAGTGGTCATCTGACCACTTTAATTTGAATTAAATAGCTTTTTTTCACTAACTTTGTTTAAGTGCTAATTTTTTTAATTTTATTAATGGAAGAAAGTTCATAAAGATAATACTAAGTATACCTTCAACTCCTGCACTACTTATATTATATATACATGAATATATCCAGATATTCATTCCACTCGGTGAATATTGACCAAAAAATACAACACCTGATACTATTGATACTAAAACACTTAATGATACAGCTATAAATGCACCTATATTTGTTCTAAGTCTAGTATTAGTTCCAAAAGCTCCAGCTAGCCCAAGCGCCATGTTTGAAAGTATGTAATCTAATAAGAACTGTACTGGATGTACTATAAAGACTCCATTTAATAGCTTAAGAAGCCCAAATACTAGTCCACCTGTAACTCCTGTAGTTGGTCCATAAAAGATTGATAGTAACATTATTGGAAGCATTGAAAATAATGTTATTCCTCCACCTTGAGGATAGCTTATAAAATGTATTAAATATAGTAAAAATCCTATTGCAGCATACATACCTATTGCAACTAATTTTTTTGTACTTAATGGATTCTTTTTTAAACTAATTCCATATAATATAAATATACAAACAGTGAAAAGAACTATTATTATATTAACTATCATATCTAATCTCTTTTCACTTTATATGCCATATCCCAAAATTTCATTTCATAAAGGCTTGACCTTATAAATATATCCTTTAACTTTTTCTTTTTATCATCGCTTAAATCTTGGCACATTCTGTTTGTATAATCTAACCATTCTTTTGTGAATTCATCATATCCATTATCAACATAAACTTCTATCCATGGCTTATAAAAATTATTTTCTAATTTGTTATTATACCTTTTATAAAGTTCATGCCCTATATAATTGTAGCTCCAAGTACAAGGAAGTACAGCTGCTATTATATCGTATATATCACCTGTTAAGGCTTGTCCTAGCATATAACTTGTATAACTTGAATTACTTAAATTTATTACGCTATTTTCTGCGTCCTTTGGACTTACTCCAAACTCTTCTAGATATTTTATATGTACAGCTGTTTCATCTTCCATAGTTCCTCTTATAGAATCATAAAAAAATTTCATCTCTTCCATAGTTTCAGCTTTTACAACTCCAACACAAAATACCTTTGCATATTCTTTAAGATATAGATAGTCTTGAATTAAGTAGTCTTTAAACTTCTCTTTATCTAAAGTACCCTCACCAAGCTCTTTTACAAATGGATGTTCTAAGTACCCCTTAAATATATCCTTTGTTTCTTCAAATAAATAATCTGTAAATTTCATTTTCTCACTCCTTTTAATAAAAAAAGAGCATTAACTTTCTAAAATGCTACCGCAGTTTTAGAAAATTAATACTCTTTATAATTTAATAAATTAAAAGGCTTTCTATGTGAAACACACAGAAAGCCATAAATTACAGTATATAAAAGTAACTATTTTCTTGCTTCCCTCCGTTGGCATTATCCATATCAGGTTAAAGGGTTAATAGTAATATCTAACTATCTCTCAGCTTTTTTTAAAGCACCCCTAGCTATTTAATTCTCTTTTATTATAAACTATTTCCTTTTAAATTTAAACTTATATTTTAAAAGTTTAAATTAAGTTATCTGTTGATCTATCTAATATACCAGTTAAAAATGCAAGTATAACACCATAATTAGTTATTGGTATCTGCTTATCATTGCAAGATTTTACTCTATTTAAAACAGTTTTTCTATTTATCATACAAGCACCACAATGAATGATTAAATCATACTTCTCTATATCCTCTGGGAAATCATGACCTACTCTAAATTCAAAATTAAGTTTTCCTCCAACATACTTTTCTAAAAGTTTTGGAATTTTAACTCTTCCTATATCTTCATGTGAAACATTATGTGTACAGCTTTCTGATATTAATATAGTATCATTAGGTCTTAAATTTCTAACCTTATTTACACCTTCAATAAAAGCATTTAAATCTCCCTTTTGTCTTGCAAAAAGTATTGAAAAACTTGTAAGTCTAATATTTTCTGGTAATATTTGACTAACCTTTTTAAAAGCTTGTGAGTCTGTTACTACTAAATCTACATTTTTTAAATCTTCTAAAGCTTCTTTAAGTTCTGTATCACGAACTACATAACTCTTAATTCCATTATCTAAGCAATCTCTTATTACTTGAACTTGTGGCAATATAAGTCTTCCTTTTGGAGCTTCTGAATCTATAGGAACTACTAAAACTACTTTCCCATTATAAGGCACTAAATCTCCAATTAAAGATTTTTCATCATCTTCTTTTTCTAATATTTTTATTAATTCCTCTTTAAGATCATCTATTCCTATATCTGTTACTGTGGATGTGCATATTACATTAGAATTTTTATCTTTTAATGTCTCAACAATTTCTTTATTTGCAACTTCTGACTTATTTGCAACAACAACAAATGGAATATTATATTTTAAGGCTTCTATCTTCCATCTATCAAAGGCTTCAAAATCAGGACTTGATGCATCAAGTACAAAAATTGCAACATCTGTCTTTTTAAGCACCTCCATTGTTTTTTCAATTCTAAGTTTCCCTAGTTCTGATTTATCTTCAAGTCCAGCTGTATCTATTAAAAGTACTGGTCCAACAGGTATAAGCTCCATAGCCTTTTGAACTGGATCTGTTGTAGTTCCCTCTACGTCAGATACTAGAGACATTTCTTGTCCTAATATCTTATTCATTAATGAGGACTTTCCACTGTTAGTGTTCCCAAAAATAGCAATATGTTTTCTGTTTGAGTTTGGTGTATTATTCATACAAATCATCTCCTATTATAGGAAAAGGTCTCTCTTTCCTTCTTTTAACTTTTTAATATTGTTTAAAACAATATTTTTTGTTTTTTCATTCTTTATTTCATTAGCTACTTTATTTGCATTCCTTAAGGCCTTTTCCTTAAATTCTTCATCACCATAATCTAATGCATATTCTACAAGAGTTGTTATAGCGTTAGGCTCACATACATTTTGTATTTCTCCTGACTTTGCAAGAGCCATAAATCTGTCACCTGTTCTCCCTTTTCTATAACATGCTGTACAATAACTTGGTATATAACCATCATCTAACAATTCCTTAATAACTTCAAGTGGTGTTCTCTCATCTGAAGTCTCAAATTGCTTATCATCATGGCCTTTTTCTTCTCTTTCCTTGTATCCTCCAACTCCTGTGCTTGATCCTGCTGAAACTTGAGATACTCCGTATCTTAATACTTCCTTTCTCATTTCTGCTGTTTCTCTTGTTGAAAGTATTATTCCCGTAAACGGTACTGCTATTCTAAGTACTGCAACTATTCTTTTAAACATTTCATCAGTTAAAAGATGTGGGAAGTTTTCCATTGTAACTCCATTTGCCTTTCTAAGTCTTGGCACTGAAATTGTATGGAATCCAACTCCAAACTTCTCTTCTAAATGAGCATTATGCATCATAAGTCCTAAAACTTCAAATTTAGGATCCGCAAGTCCAAATAAAGCACCACCACCAACATCATCTATTCCAGCTTCCATTGCTCTATCAAAAGCAGTTAAATGATATTCATAATCTCCTTTTAATGATTTTGGATGCATTCTTTCATATGTTGGCTTATGATAAGTTTCTTGGAATAAGATATATGTACCTATTCCAGCCTCATTTAACTTTTTATAGTTTTCTACTGTTGTTGCAGCAATATTTACATTTACTCTTCTTATTTCTCCGTTTTCATTTTGTGTATTATATATCGTTTTTAAACATTCTAATACATAATCAATTGGAGCATTTACTGGATCTTCTCCAAGTTCCAATGCTAATCTCTTATGTCCCATTTTTTCTAATATTCTAACTTCTTGTGCAACTTCTTCTTGAGTTAACTTTCTTCTAGCAAATTTATTGCATCTTTGATATCCACAGTAAACACAATTATTTACGCAATAATCACTTACATATAGAGGAGCAAACATTACTATTCTCTTACCATATATGCTTTCCTTTATTTCTCCAGCTAATTTATACATATCCAAAACAACATCATTATCGTCTGTTGATAAAAGTATAGCTATATCCTTGTAATCTAAATTTTCTTTTCTTTTTGCTTTTTCTATAACTTCTCTTGCTTCTTCTTTAGTTGGATTTTTTGTTTCTTCTAAAATTCTATTAATTAATTCGTGATCTATAAACATATTTACTCCTCCTATATGGTCACATCTTTATAAGAAAAGATCTCTCTCTCCATTTTTTAATCTTTTAATATTTTCTAAAGTTATCTCTTTAGTTTTTTCATTTTTTATTTCATTAGCTATTTTTTCTGCTGTATTTAACGCTTTTTCCTTAAAGTCTTCATCTCCATAGTCTAAAGCAAATTCTACAAGTGTAGATATAGCATTAGGTTCACACACATTTTGTATTTCTCCAGACTTTGCAAGAGACATAAATCTATCTCCTGTTCTTCCCTTTCTATAACATGCAGTACAATAGCTTGGTATATATCCATCTTCTAATAATTCTCTTATAACTTCTAAGGGTTTAACTTCATCAAAAAGTTTAAATTGTTCATCATGTTCTTGATTCATTTCTCTCTTTTTATATCCACCAACAACAGTACTTGATCCTGCTGATATTTGAGATACTCCATATTTAAGAGCTTCTCTTCTTATTTCTGCAGGTTCTCTTTCAGTAATCATCATTCCTGTAAATGGAACTGCGATTCTAATTACTGCAACTACTCTTTTAAACATTTCATCAGTTAGAAGATTTGGTAAATCCTCCATTGTAACTCCCTTTGCTTTTCTTATTCTTGGAACTGAAATAGTATGGAATCCAACTCCAAACTTTTCTTCTAAATGGGCATTATGCATCATAAGTCCTAAAACTTCAAATCTTGGATCTGCAAGTCCAAATAAAACTCCAGCTCCAACATCTTCAATTCCAGCTTCCATTGCTCTATCAAAAGCAGTTAAGTGGTACTCATAATCACTCTTTAATGATTTTGGATGCATTTTTTCATAGCTTGGCTTATGATAAGTTTCTTGGAATAATACATATGTTCCAATTTCTCTATCTTTAAGCTTTTTGAAGTTTTCAACTGATGTTGCAGCTATATTTACATTAATTCTTCTTATTTCTCCATTTGCATTTTGAGTTTTATACATTGTATCTAAACACTCTAAAACATATTCAATTGGAGCATTTACTGGATCTTCTCCAAGTTCTAATGTTAGTCTTTTATGACCCATCTTTTCTAACAGCTTAACTTCTTCAGCTATTTCTTCCTGAGTTAATTTTCTTCTTTCAAATGAGTTACATCTTTGATATCCGCAATAAACACAATTATTTACACAATAATCACTTACATAAAGTGGGGCAAATATAACTATTCTCTTACCATATATACTTTCTTTTATTTCTCCTGCAAGCTTAAAGATTTCTTTTTCAATTTCTTCATCTTTAGTTGCTAAAAGTATAGCTATATCCCTATAGTCTAAAGTTTCTCTTCTCTTTGCCTTCTCTATGACTTCTCTTGCTTCTTCTCTAGTTGGATTTTTTGTTTCTTCTAAAATACCGTTGATTAATTCGTGGTTTATAAACATTTTTACTCCTCCTAAATGATGCCCCTCTTAGTTGTTCTCCTTAAGCCACTTTACATTATCTCCTCTATTTACTTCCACTTCATATCCAAATCTTCTCATTCTTCCTTCTATGCACATTCTGCATTCTGCTGCTTCATCACCTGTACATATTTTACCATCATATAGAGCATATTTATCTCTAACTTCTGTTGGTGAAAGATTTGGCATAACAACATTTCCGCCTGCTTTTATTCCTTTTTCACGTCCTAATGGATCAACACTTCCTAAGGCTGTTGAGGCTGGAAGTAATACATCTGGAAGTAATAATCTAATTATAGCTAACATAACAACTGTCTTTTCTAAAGTTCCACCAGTTTCTTCTCCAAGTGGTGTATCCTTTTGTGGTATAAATGGTCCTATACCACACATTTCAGGCCTAAACTCTTTTACAAACAGTAAATCATTAACTAAATCTTCGTTTGTTTGTCCTGGAAGACCAACCATAAATCCAGCACCTGCTTGATAACCTATTTCTTTTAAATTTCTAAGACATTGCATTCTTTCTTCAAAAGATGCACCTGGATGAAGTTTATCATATAAATGTTTTGATGCTGTTTCATGTCTCAAAAGATATCTATCAGCACCTGCTTCATATAACTTCTTGTATGACTCATAGCTTCTTTCACCTAATGAAAGTGTTATTGCATTATTAGGATGTCTCTTTTTTATCTCCTTAATAATTTCAACCATTCTCTCATCAGTAAAATATGCATCCTCCCCACCTTGAAGTACATACGTTTTATATCCAAGCTTATCTCCAATATCAGCACATTGTATTATTTCATCGAAAGTTAATCTGTATCTATCAGCATTTTTGTTGCTCTTTCTTATTCCACAATACATACAGTCTCTTTTGCAATAATTAGTAAACTCTATAAGACCTCTCATATAGACTTTATTACCATAATTTTGCATTCTTATATCATTAGCTTTCTCTATTAAATACTCTTTGTCTTCATCTGTTATATTATCTAAAAGATATACAAGTTCTTCTCTGCTGGCATTGTGTTCTTTATATAACTTATTTATAATGTCTATTACTTTCATACATTTCCCTTTCTACTTTATATTTCTTTTTTAGCTATTGCCGTTTTAACTGTCACGCCTTTTATATTTCCAAGCTTTCCAGTTAAACTGTTAATTTCATTTAATTCTCCTGTCACTGTTAGAGAAATAACTGAAATTCCTTCTTCAAATGGTATTCCCATTCTACCCCTAATACTTCCTC
The DNA here is from genome assembly GCF_019753795.1 of Clostridium sardiniense. Taxonomy (NCBI): domain Bacteria; kingdom Bacillati; phylum Bacillota; class Clostridia; order Eubacteriales; family Clostridiaceae; genus Clostridium; species Clostridium sardiniense. Next base: position 188,717 of record NZ_JAIKTU010000009.1, read on the forward strand.
TAAAGTTTGCTATAACAGTGTTAAACTCTTCTTGACGCTCCTTAGGAGTTTCAAGTATAGCACTAATTACCGCTATTTTTTTCATATTAAAAAACCTCCAAAAAAAAGGACTGATTTTCTTATAATAAAAAGAAAATCAGTCCAATATGTATCACTAGTAAAGATATTTTAACGCAAAAATACCTTTTTATTAATATACATTATTAAATTAATTTTCTTCCAGGTTAGATTACTCTTTTCTGTTAGATTATTTGTAAAGTAATTTAAAGGAACAAATATAAAAAGAACACTCTCTTAATATTTGAACACTAATATATTATAGTATAAATTTCCTAAAATTTATATACCTAACTTCATTAAAACACTATCTATTATTTGTTTTTTCTTTTCTGTTAAATATTTACCATAATAATTTTTATTTTCATCAATATTATCTATGTACATTAAGAAGAAATTATCAAATTCCCAATCATATCTCTCTTCTATTTCTTTTACTATATCTCTAAACTCTTCAATTGAATTGCTCTTTTTAAATTTTCTTATTTTACTTTCTAATAAAGTATTATATTCTTTTATCTTTGATACAATTCTTGCTATTACTTTTCTCTTATTTTTCAAGAAGTATTTTTCAAATTCAGTTTTAAGTTCAATAAGTTCTTTTACTGTATATCCTCTTCCCTCTATATATATAGTAGCTGAACCTTTATAGAACACACTCTTTATTATTCCTTCAATTAATTCTGATTCATTTTTAAATTCTTTTAAATAATCTATTCCACCAACTATTTCTATTGCTTTTTCTAATTGCTTAGCTGACTCTTCTATTTTTTTATCCTTTATTTCAATAACCATGTATTTCTCCTTTTCTCATATAAGTATATTAATATTATAGTAGCGTAGGAAAACATTGTCTATGATATAATAAAATATACTTTCTATTTGTTAATTAACAATTAACATTGTCGAATTTTTACTATATTATTCATATTTTGAAATATTTTATTGTTATTGGTTTTATTACTACTATATAATAAATACATATATTAAAATAATTTATACGAGGTTACATATGGATTTACTTAATGATATAAAAAACAGACTATGTATATTTAAAGATTTCTATGACACTATTAGATTAGTTGACCCAATTAATGATAAAGTTTTACACATGGATTCTAAAACAAATGTTAAGGAATACGAAGACCTTCCTTGTCACGCATTTTGGAATAAAAATATCAAATGTAAACATTGCATATCTTTAAAGGCTTACAATGAAAATAAAACTTTTGTTAAGATTGAACTAAAAGAAAATAAAATATTTTTAGTTACTGCAACTCCAATCATAAATAATGAGACTACATATGTTGTAGAATTAATAAAAGACGTATCAAAAAATAGTTTTCTTAAAGATAAATCAGATTGTATAACAATAGAAAATCTTCTTAGCTATTTATCTGAAACATTAAACAAAGATGAATTAACTAATATTTATAATAAAAGAGTTATTTATGAAAGACTTTCAAAATCTTTATCTTCAGATACTTCTACACTTCCACTTTCAATAATAATGCTTGATATAGACCATTTTAAAAATATAAATGATACTTATGGTCACTTAATAGGTGATAAAGTTTTAAAAGAATTTTCTTCTGTTGTTTCATCATGTCTTAGAAAAAAAGATGATTATTTTGGAAGGTTTGGTGGAGAGGAGTTTATGATAATTTTAGAAAACACTCCTTTAGATACTGCAAACCTTATTGCAGAAAGAATAAGAGAAAAAATAGAATCTAATCTATTTAGCTATAAAGACATTTCTATAAGATTAACTTGTAGTCTAGGTGGATATACTATTAATGATTTAAATATAGATATTGAAGATTTTATTCAATTAGCTGATGAAAATTTATATTTAGCTAAAAATAATGGACGTAACAACACAATATTTACATCAAATCCTGAAAAAGAGAATTAGAGCTGATTATATAAAATCAACTCTATCTTTCTTTTATCCTAAATTTATTCCTTTAGTAATATACCCTTACATAGAAATTATGTTTGAATTATTATTAGTTTTATACGTTTCATATGATAACACTATTAAAATCAACTATTCTTAGTTCTATTACTTTATAAATCTACTAGTCATTCATAAACTATCATTATAATTACTTTTGTTAAAATATAATTTTTCCTCAAAATATAAAAAAAGAGATTCATTAACTCTAATCTATTCATAGTACTGTTACACTGCAACTTCTAGAATTTAATAAATCTCTAAAATCTTCTATTAATAAAATATTATTTTATCTTTTTCTTTTCTAACTGAACTTTAAGTCTTTCAAGCCCAATAATTATTGCCCCACCTATTATAAAATACACTATACTAAATGTACTCATATCCATAGGTGCTTTTGGCACTTCAAGGGAAGTTGGACCCATAACTACTGCATATAGTGAACCTATCATTAATCCTAATATACAATATATTGTTTGTGATCTATAATTTGCTAGAGCATATTTTACTCCCTTTATAGTAACTGCTATACCAGTTAATACTCCAAGTCCAAAAATTATAACTATTGGTAAATAGTCAAAATTAAATTTAATTACTTGCTTTATAGCTCCAAGTATTGGTGCATAAAGACCAAATATTAAAAGTATAGTTGATCCTGATATTCCAGGAAGAACCATTGCAGATATTGCAATCATTGCAGAAATAAATATATAAACTACAAGACCTATAGTTAAATGGTCAGTTGATACAATAACGCCTTCTCCACCGGCTGATGCTGGATTAAGATATGAAATTCCTACAACAATGATTATTCCAAGTATTAAAAATAATATGTTCTTATACTTACCTATAATACTCTTTCTCTCTTCTTTAAATATTATAGGAATAGCTACTATAATAAATCCTATGAAAAGTGAACTTATTTCATAAATATGTTGTTCGAATATTGATGTTATAAATAATACAGATAGTACAAACCCAAATATCCATCCTATTCCAAGTTTAATTAAAAATTTTATTGCATCTATTCTTTCTTCTTTCTTTCCGACTACTACATTATTCAAAGAATTTATAAACTTATCATAAAATCCAAGGATAAATGCAATTGTTCCTCCAGATACTCCAGGAACACTATCAGCTAATGCCATACAAAAACCTCTTATGAAATTAATAATGTACATTCAATCTCTCCTCTTATTTAAGTTATTATGCTAAATAATAGTATATTTATGTTAGCACTAGAATATATTTTACATTTTTTCCTTTTAAAAATCTAGCTTTTCTTATTCTTCTTTATAAAAAATTAAGGAGATAAACTAAACTCAAAATTTATCTCCTTAAAAATTACCCTATAAATAATCTTAAAATTTCTACTGTTATGCCTGCAATTATTGCACTTAATGGAACTGTTAAAATCCAAGCCCATATAATATTCTTTGCAACTCCCCATTTAACAGACTTAACATTTTTTGATGCTCCAACTCCCATTATAGTTGTTGTAATAACTTGAGTTGTACTTACTGGTGCATCAAATATAGTTGCTCCAAGAATTGAAGTAGCTGCTCCCATTTGAGCTGCAAATCCACTTACGGGAGTAAGTTTTGCCATACCACTTCCCATTGTCTTTATTATTTTCTTACCACCAATTGATGTTCCAAGAGCCATTGCAAGTGCACATGCTCCTATTACCCAAGTTGGAACTTCAAATGTGCTTATAAGTCCACCACTTAAAAGTGCCATTGTAATTATACCCATTGACTTTTGAGCGTCATTCCCCCCATGGTTTAATGCCATAAATGCTGATGCTACTATTTGTAGCTTTTGGAATAATCTATTTACGAATCTTGGCTTTAAAGGTTTAAGTATCCAGTTTAATGCTACCATTATTATGTAACCTAAAACAAAGCCAATAGCAGGACCCAGTACTAACCATACTATTACATGATCAAATACATTTGCCCACTGAACTACACTAAAAGTTTTATTATAAGCTATACCTCCGCCTATTAATGAACCTATAAGTGCATGAGATGAACTACTAGGTATACCAAAATACCAAGTTAATAAGTTCCATATTATACACGCAACTAGTACTCCAATTAATACCCATTGTGGCATAAACTGATGACTTACTATGTCATCTCCAACAGTTTTAGCAACCGCTGTACCCATGAAGGCTCCTAAAAAATTAAATACAGCACAAAGAAGTATTGCTGTCTTTGGTTTTAATGCTCTTGTTGTAATTGTTGTTGCAACTGCTGTTGCAGTATCATGAAATCCATTTATAAAATCAAATGCTAATGATAAAACAACTATTACAATAGTAATTATAACAGCTGTACTAGGCATTCTTCATTACAACTCCTTCAACAATAGTTGCAATAGTTTCGCAATCATCTAATGTATTTTCTAATAACGAGAAGATTTCTCTCCACTTTATTATTTCTAAAACATCATCTCCACTTTTAAATAAATTTGTAATAGTTTCTCTATAGTATTTATCACCATTATGTTCAATTAAATTAATTTCTTTTATCTTTTCTACTATTCTATTATTTTTCTTCCCTATCTTCTTAAGCTCTTCCATTAAGTTTACAACTTCTTCTGTAGCATGAACTATCATATCACACATTTTAACAGCTTCTTCTCTAACTTCTTTTATATCATATATAATAAGTCTACTACCTGCTGAATCAATTGAATCTAAAATATTATCCATCTTCTTGATTAATCTATATACATCTTCTCTATCTAGAGGTGTTATAAATGCCTCTTCTAATTGAAGTATGCTATCATGAACTATTTTATCTCCTTTATGTTCAAGCTTTCCTATAGCTTTAGAATTTTCCTCCTTGTTTTGTAATTCAACAAATCCTTTCTTTAGTAATTTACCTGCTTCATGAATATTCTTTGCTTCTTCAACAAACAATACAAAAAATTTATCTTCTCTTGGATTTAAATTGAACATTTTTGTCACTCCTTATTAACAGCTAACGGTATTAATACCGTTCCTATCTTAGTATAATCGTTAGCTTTTTTTATTTAAATGCTTTATCTATTTTGTTTACTTATTATTTTATTATTTAACTTAAATTTAATATTATGAGTTATTTGTTTAAATTTTATAACGTTTACACAGTTTTTATATTAGATATGCCGAATTAAAAAAATAAAAAAGATACGTAAAATTGTTAATTTTACGTATCTTAAATGTATAATTAGGAAGATAATATTTAATATTTCACTTAAGAAATTTAAAATCAAATTTTAGGATTTATTAAGCAAAGTATCTGTCTAATAATCCTTTAAATGCTCTACCATGTCTAGCTTCATCTTTACACATTTCATGTACTGTATCATGGATCGCATCTAGGTTTAATTGTTTAGCTAAAGTTGCTAAATCTTTCTTTCCTTGGCAAGCTCCAAATTCTGCATCTACTCTTTTTTGTAAGTTTGTTTTTGTACAAGCATCAACAACTTCTCCTAAAAGTTCTGCAAATTTTGCAGCATGTTCTGCTTCTTCAAAAGCTATTCTTTGGTAAGCTTCTGCTACTTCTGGGAATCCTTCTCTATCTGCTTGTCTTGACATTGCAAGGTACATTCCAACTTCTGTACACTCTCCCATGAAGTTTGCTTGTAATCCTTCTACAACTCTTGGATCTACGTCTTTTCCAGCTCCAATTCTGTGTTCATCAGCCCAAGCCATTTCTCCTACTTGTTCCTTGAATTTATCAGCTCCAACTCCACATACTGGGCACTTTTCTGGTGCAGTTTCTCCTTCATGAATATATCCACATACTAAACATACAAATTTTTTCATATCTAATCTCTCCTCTATTCTCTTTATTTAATTCACACACTTTTTTTACTTTTATTATAGGTTTTTATAGGTGTTTTATTTGTTTTATTTTCTATAGTCATTATTATATAATAATTATTATCCATTGTAAACACCTTTTTTAAATTTTTTATTTCATAAGAAAAGAGAGGGTATAAACCCTCTCAAAAAAACTTTCTCTATAAATTTATTTTTATTAGTAGTATAAATTTTCTGTTGGATATTCTGCATCGCAAGTTATATCAACTCCAAGCTTCCTAAATGCTTGCTCATCATTATTACTAATTATTGTAGTTGAATGAGCTTGTGATCCTTTAAGCATAGGAAGCTTTTCAACAGCAACTTGAGCCATTGGATTAGTAGCAGCACAAATACTTAATGCCATAAGAACTTCTTCACAAGTAAGTGCTGGTCTTTTAGAAGCTAAAGTTTCCTTTTTTAATCTTATTATAGGATTTAATATAACTGGAGAAATTAAATGAATATCATCTGAAATATTTGCAAAATGCTTTATTGCATTTATAATAACGGCTGCTGTTCCATCCATTAATTCTGAAGTCTTACCAGTAAGTATTGTTCCATCTTCTAATTCAATTGCAACTGATGGACATATATCATTAGTATCTTGAAGTTTTCTAAGTCTTTCAGAATTTTCTCTAGCCTTTATAACAACTTTTCTATCTGATTCTTTTAAGTTTAGCTCGCTCATTATTAATGATACTCTTTGGAATGTTTCTTTATCAACATATCCCTTTTTGTATTCACAAGCCGTTTTAAAGTATCTTCTTATAATTTCTTGTCTTGAAGCTTCTTTAACAACTTCATCATCTATAATACCAAATCCAACTCTATTAACACCCATATCAGTTGGTGATTTATAAACAGATTCTTCTCCTGTTATCTTTTCAATTATTCTTTTAAGAACTGGAAAACTTTCAATATCTCTATTATAGTTTACTGCAACTTTATTGTAGGCATCAAAATGGAATGAATCTATCATATTAACATCCTTTAAATCTGCTGTAGCAGCTTCATATGCAATATTAAGAGGGTGCTTTAATGGTACATTCCATACTGGGAATGTTTCAAACTTTGAGTACCCAGCTACTCTTCCATTTTTATTTTCATGATAAAGTTGGCTTAAGCATGTTGCAAGCTTTCCACTTCCTGGACCTGGTGCAGTAACTACAACTATTGGTTTAGTTGTTTCTATATATGGGTTCTTTCCATATCCTTCATCACTTACTATTGTATCAACATCAGTTGGATATCCTTTAGTTGCTCTATGCTTATAAACTTTAATTCCTCTTCTTTCAAGTTTATTTATAAATATATTTGTAGCAGGTTGATCATCATATCTTGTTATAACAACACTGTTAACATCTAAATCATATGCTCTAAGCTCATCTATTAATCTTAAAACATCAGCATCATATGTTATACCAAAGTCGCCTCTTATTTTATTTCTTTCAATATCCCCTGAATATACACAAATTATTATCTCTGCATTTGCTCTTAATTTATGTAATAATTTAATTTTAGCATTTTCATCAAAACCAGGTAATACCCTCTTAGCATGTAGATCTTGAAGTAACTTTCCACCAAATTCTAAATATAACTTATCGTAATTATTTACTCTTTCTAATATGTACTTAGATTGTTCTTCTAAATATTTTTTGTGATCAAATCCTACTTTCATAATATCTCCTTTATATACTTTATTCTTTAATTTTTTATAACAACCATTATTATTGCACAAATTAATTCTAATGTAAATTTGTATAATACTTAAAATATTCGTTAAATTAATATAAATTAAAAAAAGAAGTAAAATAACTTCATTTTACTTCTTTTTTTATTTATTACTTTGCTTTACATTTATTATATATAGGACTATTTTCATAAAAATAAGTAAACCATAAAATATTAACAAAGAATATGTAATATAATGGTTCTCCTGCTGTAAATCCTTTTAATCCTATAAGTGATAGTAGTCCTAAAAGACCTATATATTTGTGTTTATTATACTCCATAGAACTCCCTCCAAAATTGTATTCTTCTTTTATTATATACAAATTTAGGATATTTTTCTATGAATTATTAATTTTACTTAAATGTATATTTATATTCTGGTCTTCCGATATTTCCATAATCTATTGTAACTATAGCTTTATCTATACTTTCTAAATAATCTATATACTTTTTAATAGTTACATTACTTACACCTGTCTCTTTAGATATTTGTCTTATAGTCCAATATTCTTTTTTATTATTTTCTATAACCTCATATATCTTATTTAGTGTGGTCTTATTTATTCCTTTTGGTAGATCTCTATATTCATTATTTGATATATTATCATCACTATATAACTTATCAACTGCTGTTTGATCTAATTTAGATGTACCTATCAGAAGGCTTCTTTTCTTGTTATATTTCTCTATAGCTTTTTTGAATCTGTCAAATTCAAATGGCTTTATAAGATAATCAATAACTCCATATGCAAAAGCTGTCTTAATTTCTTCTGTATTATCTGCTGCTGTCATCATTATAACTTCGGTTATAATTCCACGCTCCCTTATATGCTTTAATATCTGTATACCATTTTCCTTTGGTAAATATATATCCATTAATATTAATGCTACATCATTTTTTTCTAATAACTTGATAAGATCTTCTTTATTCGAAACAGTTCCCACTACCTGAAAGTCCTCAATCATTTCAACATATTTTTTGTTTATAAGTGCTACCATTGGATCATCTTCAACAATAACAACATTTCTCATTTTATCCCATCCTTTGTATTACAACTTTAAATTTTTTATGTTTTCTATATTCTTTTATCTCTATACTTCCTTCGTACAGGTCTACTCTACCTTTAACAGTAGATAGTCCTATACCACGTCCTTCCCCTTTAGAACTTACCCCGTTTTCAAATAATTTATCTTTAATTGATTTATTTATTTTCTTTCCATTATCACTTACTTCTATTTCTATCTCTTTATCATTTTCATCTATAAATACTTTAACAAAGCTTTCATCTTCATCCTCAACACATGCATCAAATGCATTTTCTATAAGGTTTCCAAGAATAGTTATTAAATCTATAGATGTTATATTTCCATGATTTTCTTTCATATAAGAGCTTTCATCTATTATAAACTCTATATTTCTCTCTTTTGCAATTAATTTCTTGCTAAGTAACATAGCACTTATTAAATTATCATTTATATTTGCTACATTAGTTGAATTTTCTAATACTTCTTTCTGACAATCATAAATATATTTTTTAGCTTCTTCATACTCCTCTACATTTATTAATCCAAGTATTACGTGCAATTTATTTTTAAATTCATGAACATTTGCCCTAACACTCTTTAACAGTCCATCTATACCTGTTATTTCTCTTGCAAGTCTATTAATATTCTCACCTTTTAATAGAGTAATTACAGCTCCTAAGTATTTTCCTTGTTCTTTTATAAAGCTGAGATTAATAAATACCTTTTCTCCAGATAAATTAATTTCCTTCATTCGTACACTTTCATGCTTCTTTATGTATTTATCTAATTTATCTATAAGTTCATCAATGTTTAAATTATCAAATATCTTAAGGCAATTATCATTTATTTCTAAAATTTTGTTATTATTATCTATGGCAATAACACCTTCATCTATAGAGTCTAATATTATTTTCTTTTCATTATATAATCTTGCAATTTCATCTGGTTCCATTCCAAGCATTTCTTTCTTTATTTTTCTAGCAAAACTTTCTGAAAGAAATATTGTGATTGTAATTATTATTATAAAAAGTAATAGTGCTCCACCAATAACTTTATTAGTAAGGGTTTGAACATCTTTTAAATACTTACCAACCATAACAAATCCAACTTGATGTCCATTATAATAAACAGGCTCAAAATATCTAAGTGTCACTCCCATAGACCCCTTCATAGTCGAATAATAACTAGTACCATACTTTATTACATCTGTGTTGTCAGGATTTACATACTTTTTACCTATTTGATTACTATCTAAATGAGAGTATTTTTCACCACTCATATCTCCAGTAACTATAATATCTACATTATCGAACTTTTCAATATAGCCTTGGACATACTTTTGAATTGAAAAATCATTTTCTTTATGTGCTAATTTTTCTTGGACTAAAGGGGTGTTTGACACCACATAAGCTATTTCCTTTAAGTCTTTCTTTATTCCATCTTTTATATCATCTACCCTAATATTCATAAAGAAAGCAAAAGTAAGAACAAGCGGTATTGCAGCTATTATTATACTTCGTTTTCTAATTCTTCTCTTAAAGCTCATTTTCCCCTCCTAATTATAGTTTGTATATTAGATTATACATATTCATTGTTCTTTTAACAATTAATTTTACTATAAAATAGTCCCACTAGATTATATTACTAATCAAAGTGGGACTATATAAAATATTATGCTATTGCATTTTTACATTCATTTTCAGTTAAATACTCATTCATATTGTCATATGAAATACTTATCATATTTGTTAAAGCTTCATCTGTATATGAACCCATATGAGGAGTTATTAATACTTTAGGGAACATTCCTATAAGTTTTTCTATATTTTTATCTTTTATATCTTGTCCATTTAAATTCTTAAAGAATATTTCACTTTCTCCTTCAAATGTATCTACTCCAAATCCAGCAAGCTTTCCACTTTCAAGACCTCTAATTATTGCATCTAAATCTTGAAGTTCTCCTCTTGCTGTATTTATAAGTATTGAATTATCTTTCATTTTTGAAATAAATTCATCATTTATAAAGTGATGATTAACATCTTTGATAAACGGCATGTGTATTGATACTACATCTGATCTATTCAATAATTCATCTTGACTCACAAATTCTACAACTTCTTTTGCAGCATCACTTTGGAATACATCATAAGCTAAAACTTTAGCACCTAAGCCTTTGAAAAGTTTTGCTGTCGTAAGACCTATTCTTCCGGCTCCAATTACACCTACTGTACAATTTCTAATTTCTTTACTAAACATAGTTGCATCAATAGTAAAATCCTTATCCTTAGTTCTATTAACTGTATATGCTGTATGTCTAAGTAACATCATTGCTAATGTTACTGCAAGTTCTGATATTGCATTTGGTGAATATCCAGGTACTCTTGCAGATTTAAGACCAAGTTCTTTAACTGCCTCTAAATCAACATGGTTAAATCCAACTGTTCTTGTAAGAACGTATTTTAATCCATGCTTGCTTAATAATTCTAAGTTTTGCCTATCTGCCATACAGTTACCTCTAACCATTATAGCTTCAGCACCTATTGCTTCTTTAACATTTTCATGATTTAATCCCTTTTCTACAAGTTTTAAATCATATCCGTATTTATTTAATTTATGGAAGAACTCAACTTCTGTTTCTCTTACTCCAAAACAAACTAATTTAATTGACATACAAGTCATCTCCTTCTTATGCTATCTAAACAAATAATCCTAAGTTTTTAATTACTTCTAATACAACTATCCAACATGGCATAGCTACTACTGCAACTATTGTTGATAATAATGAACAGTTAGATGATAAAAGTGATTCTTTATCAAAACTTATAGCATATGCAGCTGCAACTGTAGCAGTTGGTGTTGCCATCATTATTACTACTGTAGCTAGTCCAACATATGATACTGGTAATATACCTGTAACATTTAATACATATAGTAATACAATGTTTATAAGTGGTACTATAATAACTTTTTGTATACTATACATCCATGATTCCTTTGAAGCCATAGCTTCTTTAAATGGTATTGTCGCAAGTTTTGCTCCAATTGCAAGCCATGCAAGTGGTGAACATAATGAACTTAAATATGTTAATGGTTTATAAAGCCATGGTAATGTTTGATCTATTCTTAAGAATGCATAATTCTTTACACCTTCTTTAGTTGTAACCGCAACTTGTGGTAATGAATCTTGGAATAACCATATAAATAATCCTAAGAATGTAGCTATAATTATTGGATTTAAGAACATATCTTTTAAGTTCTTCTTCATGTTACTCTTATCCATTTTTACGCCTGACATTTTTATGTAACCGTATGAGTAAAGGAATACTCTATAAGCTATATTAAATATTGATGAGTACATAACTCCGATTGGTCCATAAACAGCTTGTACTATCGGAGTACCAAAGAAAGTAGTTGAACCAAATATAGTTAATACTCTTAAAGTGTCTTGCTTGTCCCCTTGATATTTTGAGTAAATTAATTTACTTATAAATATAAGAAGTATGTATATTACAAATCCCCATATTAAAAGGTTTATCCCTTCTTGCATGCTCTTCTTATCTATATCTACTAAGAATGCTTTTAATGCAAGTGCTGGAATTGCTACTGATAGAACAACCTTAGTTAGTATTTTTGATGCTCCATCATTGATTATGTTTTTCTTTCTTAAATAAAATCCTAAGAAAATAATTGCTATTGATGAAAAAATTGCTCCGATAATTGCATTATCTGTTAATGTTTTTCCTAAAATGCTTAAGATGTCCATTAATTAAATCCTCCTCTATTTATCTTTTTTAATTTATGATTGCTTTTGTTATTTCTTTCACATTTATGTTATAACATTAACAATTAACTTTAAATTATATTTAAATTTCTAAATAATTATTTAACTTATTTAAGTATAATTGCAATTCCAAATCACTTAATTAACTTAATTAACTTATTTTTTGTTAATTTATTGACAATATTTGATATTAATTTAGATTCTTGTCTTATTTTTATATAAGTACAATATCTAGTATTATCTATATTTTTATTATTTTAAACTTTAATTCTTATATTAATTTTAAAAAAGTTCAATAACTTCTTGTTATTGAACTCCCAATATATTAACTATAAAATTTTCATTAAGTTCTTTTGAAACTATATTCTTGACCTTTACTTTTGCATTCTCATTTATATATTCTAAAATAGGATCTGTAATATATGCAAGAGTATCTAAATATAATTTTTCTCCACTAATTATATTTAGAGCTACTTCTTTTTGAGAATATAACTCTTTACATTCACTTAATACATTATAAACCCCAATACCACACCTTTTAATTGGAGTTTCCTGAGAGATATACACTCTTCCTTCAAAGATTTCATCTCTATTTAGTAATTTATTTATATAAAATTCTATCATTTCTTTAGATATTATTTTCTTATTTGCTATATTACTTCTTTTTATTGTTTCCTCATTTATAATTATATTTATAAATTTTATATTTTTATAAGATAGCGACTTATTTATACCTTCTGTAAAATCATTATCATCTCCAAGAATAATTATATTATCATATTCATTTATTTCATCTTTGAAAATATCAACTACTGCATACTTATTCGTCCTTGTTAAATCTATAAAAGTTACTTTATATCTATTAATATTTATTTTAAAAGTATCATAAAAACTTATTATATTATCTTTTAATTTTATTTTCCTTTCAAAATTTGAAGTCTTAAATTTATCTATATTTTTAACTATAGCGGATTCCCCTATACCATAGTATAGTATTTTTATATTATTCTCTTCTCTCACAGCAAACTCCCCTTTAATGTCCTTAAATATATTGTACCATGAATTAGCTTATTTTTTAACAAAGTAACCTATGATAAAAAAGAGCTAGCAATTTTTCAGTTGCTAACTCTCCTGCATTATACTTTAAATATTTCTTTTATATCATCTTCATTATAATTTACAATTAATTCTTCTGGGAAATCTAGTTCTTTTACTAACTTAATACAATTATCAAATTTTCCAATATCATAACATATATGTGCATCACTACCAAATATAATTTTAACTTTTTCCTTTTTACATATATTTAGCATCTTTGTATCATTTTCTAATGCACCTTTTCTAAACCCATTTGGCTTTAATGATGAATTATTAAGTTCTAATAAAACGCCTTTTTCTTTAGCTGCTTTAACTATTTTTTCATAATTTACTGGATATCTTGCATCATCTAAATGACCTATTATCTTTATATTTGGCCTATCCATAGCATTTATTACAGCTATCGTATTCTCTTCTTCAGTACCTGATGCTATACATGTAGCATGTAAACTAGCAATTGCATAATCTAGCATCTCTAAATCTTTATCTATTAAATCCAAATTCCCTTCATAATCTAAAATATTCACCTCTGCACCAACTAACGTTCTGACATTGTTTATTTCCTTTGGTATAACTCTTAAATTATGAAAATGAAATATATGTGCACTTCCTGGCATTTGAGGCGCATGATCTGATATTCCTAAGTATCTCAACCCTTTATTACTTGCACTATCTATATTTTCTTTTACAGTACTATAAGCATGCCCACTAGATACTGTGTGTGTATGTAAATCTATTAACTCTCTCATTTAAATTCCTCCTTAAGTAACTATTAATACATTTTACCATAAAAAATTATTATAACAAAAATAACTAAATATATTTATATAAATTATTATTGACTATATGCATTTATAAGAAAAGCAGAAATCTTAAAGACTCCTGCTTTATTGGAACTTATAGGCATAAATATTAAACTTTTATGATTAATACTTATATAATTCCTTAACCATTTTTATTATAGATCTTACATATTATTTTTAAATATTTTAAAGAATAGTAAATACCTTATATTCAAATTAACGCTCTATTTCTTTATCAATATTTAATAATTGTTTCTTATAAAATATAGCAAAAGCTATTATCGTAATGGTCGCCGCTATAATATCTGCTGATGGTTCTGCCATTAATACACCTGCAAGCTTATTCTCAAAAATCATTGGTAATAACAATGCTAATGGTACTAGCAGTATTATTTTTCTAAGTAAAGCTAAAACTAAAGATATTTTTGCTTGTCCAAGCGCAAGGAATGTTTGTTGGCATCCAACTTGTGCTCCATAAATTAGAATTCCTGCAAAGAATATTTTTATACTCCATGATGTTATTTCAAGAAGCTGAGGATCATTATTAAATATTCTTACAAACATACCAGGAGACATCATAAGTAACAACCACATAACAGTTGAATAAACTAAGCAGCTTATTATAAGCAATTTAAAAGTCTTCTTTACTCTATCTAATTTCTCTGCACCAAAATTATAACTAATTATTGGTTGTGCCCCTTGTGAAAGACCTATAAGAGGCAAAATAATTATCTGCATTATACTACTCATTATAGTCATTGCACCAACTGCAAGGTCTCCTCCAAACTTTAATAATTGATTATTCATTATTATTATAACTAAGCTTTCAGTAGCTTGCATTATAAAAGGTGATACCCCAAGTGCTACTATAGGTAATAATATTTTTAATTTTGGCATTATATGCTCTTTTCTTATTTTTAAAGTACTTTTTTTACCAAATAAAAACTTTAATACCCATATAGCTGAAACTAACTGCCCTATAACAGTTGCAAGCGCAGCACCTTTTACTCCTAACCCAAATCCAAAAATTAATATTGGATCTAATATAATATTTATAACAGCTCCAATGACAACTGTAGCCATTCCTATTTTGGCAAATCCTTGTGTATTAACAAAAGGATTCATTCCTAAGGCAATTTGAACAAATACTGTTCCTATTAAATAAATTCCTAAATATTCTGATGCATAACTTATAGTAGCTTCACTTGCTCCAAAAGCCCAAAGTAAGGGCTCTTTAAATATTAAAAATCCTATGGTCATAAGTAAACCAATAATAACTAATGCTCCAAAGCTATTACTCATTATTTTTTCTGCTTCATCATTCTTTTTCTCACCCATCTTTATAGCTGCAATAGGTGCACCTCCAGATCCAATAAGAGCACTAAATGCAGCAACTATCATTATAATTGGAAAAGCAACTCCAACCCCTGCCATAGCAAGTCCTCCATTAGGAATTCTTCCAATAAAGATTCTATCTACTATGTTATATAATACATTTACTAGTTGTGCTATAATCGCTGGAAGTGCTAATTTAAATAATAAACTCTTAATATTTCCATCGCCTAAATTTATAACCTTTTCTCTCATACTCTTCCCTCATTCTTCTTTTATTAATTTTATACATATAATATTAATCTTTTTGCAATACTTTTTCAACATTAAATGAACTAAAATTCATAAAGTTTTTTATTTATATTATTTAATAAAACAAGTGATAATAGCACTACTATTATCACTTGTTAATAATTCTATATATTATATTTTATGTTTTTCTATAAATCTTCTTATTCTTTTAACAGCTTCCATTATATCATTCATTGATGCTGCATAGCATGCTCGTATAAAACCTTCTCCACAATCTCCAAATGCATTTCCTGGTACTGCTAAAACTTTTTCTTCCATTAAAAGTTTTTCACAAAATTCATCCGATGTCATTCCTGTTGATTTAATACAAGGAAATACATAAAGAGCTCCTAATGGCTCAAAACACTCTAGTCCCATTTTTCTAAATCCGTCAACTAATACTCTTCTTCTTCTATTATACTCTCCTGCCATTTCTTTTACACTATCATCGCCGTTTTTAAGTGCTTCTATAGCAGCATATTGAGCAGTAGTTGGAGAACACATAATTGCATATTGATGTATCTTTTTCATAGCATCTATTAACACTTCATTTCCACATGCATATCCAAGTCTCCAACCTGTCATTGCATAAGCCTTTGAAAATCCATTTATTATCAGCGTTTTATCTTTAACTTCAGGAAAACTTGCAATTGATACATGCTTCTTATCATAGGATAATTCGCTATATATCTCATCTGATAAGATTACTATATCTTTATCTTTTAATACATCAACAATCTTTTCAAGCTCTTCTCTTGTCATTATAGCTCCTGTTGGATTATTAGGAAACGGTAGTATTACTACTTTTGTCCTAGGAGTTATCGCTTCTCTAAGCATATCTGGCGTAAGTTTAAAATCATCCTCTGCTCTTAAATTAATTATTTTTGCTGTAGCTCCAGTAAATGCAGTACATCCTCTATAAGCTACAAAGCTTGGTTCTGGTATTATAACTTCATCACCAGGTCCAACTAAAGCCCTAAGTGCTAAGTCAATACCCTCACTGCCTCCAACAGTTACTAATATTTCGCTCTCCGCTTTATAAGAAAGATCGTATCTTCTGTTCATATAGTTTGATATCTCTTCTCTTAATTCAATAAAACCTGCATTTGAAGAATAATGAGTATGACCTTTCTCCAATGAATATATTCCAGCTTCTACAACATTCCAAGGTGTAACAAAATCTGGCTCTCCGACACCAAGTGATATAACATCTTCCATCTCATTTATCATATCAAAATATTTTCTTATCCCTGATGGAGGCATGTCCTTTACTTTGCTTAAAATCATTTTTTCCATCATCATATAAATATTGCCTCCCTATCATTAATCTTTTTATCTTTAAATATTGTTCCATGATCTTTATATTTCTTAAGTACAAAATGAGTTGCTGTTCCTTGAACATATTCTTGTACTGAAAGTTTTTCAGATACAAACATAGCAACTTCTTTCATTGTTTTCCCTTCAACTATAACAGTTAGGTCAAAGCCGCCTGAACTCATTAAATAGCATGCTTTTACATTTGAAAATTTATATATTCTCTCAGCTACTTTATCAAATCCTTCTCCTCTTTGTGGAGTTATTTTGACTTCAATTAAAGCTGTTACTGTCTCTCTTCCTGTATTCTCCCAATTAATTAAAGTCGTATAACCTGCAATTATATTCTTTTCTTCATAATCTCTTATAGCATCTCTGACTTCTTCTACTGTTTTCCCCGTCATTATAGCAATTTCTTCATCAGTATATCTACTGTTTTTCTCTAATACTTCAAGAATTTCTTCCATTTTTTATTCCTCCCTATAGATCTCAATAATCTTTTTCTTTTAAAATAAAAAAATCCCTCATCCCCAAAAAGGGACGAAGGTTACTAACTCTTTCGCGGTACCACCCTAATAAGTAAAAATATTACTATAATTACTCACTCAGTAGGAATACATATTATATTCCTTCCTCTTTAACGGTAGGACTCCGGTACTATTTTATTAAGCAATAAGCTTATTTCTCAATAGACAACTCCAAGGCTGCTTCCATAAGATTAACTTACTAAATTCACACCACTCTTTAGCTCTCTTAAAAGTTATATCTAAATGTACTCTTCCTCTTCAAAACTTTTTACATTTATTTATTTTCTATATTATATGATTATATTTTAATAAATTCAATACCTTTTTTTATTTTTTTTTACAGTTTAATATATTTTTTTATATATGTGACAACATTTATAATTAATCTCTTCTTAAATGTTGTCTAATTAATATTAAGTTTAGTCTACATATATAGATCTAATTTTGATGATTTAATATAGTTTTCAAATCATCTTCTGGTACTTTTTGTGCCATTTCTGTATAGTAGTTTCTTCATGAAAATGCTCCATCACAACTTCCAATTAAAAAAGTGTTTAATCTTTCCTTCTCTAACTGCATTAATATATACTTCTTTTATTATGCTTTTTTATGTAAAAAAGAGACTATAAAAAATTTTCTTTTTATAGCCTCTCTATAAATTAATTATCTACAACGCCAGCAATCATGAAAATCGCATTCGCATTCTTCTTCTTCTTCTTCTTCGCATTTCTCTTTAAAACATTTTATAGCTTTCTCACAACAGCAATCCCTTTTTTCTTCCATTTCTTTAAGTTTTCTAACTAAACATTCAACTTCCTTTGTTCTTTCTTCAGCTTGTTCAAATAAACGTTCAGCTCTTTCAAGACTCTTTTCGCCTTCTTCTTGTAAGCAAATTATTTCTTTTAACTTTCTATTTATGCATTCGATTAACTTTTGATTTCTTTCTGACATTTCTTTTGCACATTTTTCAAATTTTTCACATTTATCATCTTTATCTTTGCATTTATCTTTGCATTTATCTTTGCATTTATCTTTGCACCAATCATGTTTATCGCAATCCCAATCATTGCGTCTTCTTCTATTTTCCATACAGTCTCTATTACAATTACCCATAATTTCCTACCTCTCTTTTGTATACTTAGTTTTTATCCTTATAATATACTATATGAATTATGTCTCTTATTGTTACCAGTATTTCCTTCTATAAATATACAAAAAAAATAAAACATAAGACTTAAATCCTATGTTCTATTTAAACTATTTTTTCTCTATAACCTTAAAACTATCTTTATATAGACCAATTACATCCTTTTTATTTTTTATATAACTCATAACCATATCTACAACTTCTTGTGTAATTCTTTCCCCTTGACAAACTAATGGTATACCAGGTGGATATGGTATTATAGCTTCCTTAGCTGTACGTCCAATTGCCTCTTCAATTTTACAAAGCCTTCCTGTCCTTTCAAAGACTTCATAAGGCTCTAAGACCTTCTCTGGTGTAATCTCGAAAAATTTACAACTCCCTTCTTCTTTAATATCATCAATTTTTAGTTTATCTATGGCAGCATATATCTTTTTAAAATCATCATCTTTATTAAATGGTGATAGTATTAAAACTACCCCTCTTGAAAAACTCATTTCTGCTTGAATTTTTTCTCTTCTTAGATAATCATGAATCTTATGTCCACTATACCCTTTAGGAAGTAATACTAGATACCTACTTAAATCAAATTCATATCCTTCTTTTAAATCTTCTTTTGAGAATATATGAACTTTTTTAAGACTATTTATCCTTTGTCTCCAAATCTCTGCTCTATCTATAAGTTCCTCATAATCTAAATTTCCGTATTCATCTAAATAGTATCTTGCATAATCTAAAGATGCCATTAAAAGATATGATGGAGATGTTGTAAGTAATGCATTTTTATAAAATTCTACATTCCCATCTTCATCGTTTACAATTAAATATCCTCCTTGTGTCAATGCAGGTATTGTCTTGTGAGCACTTAAAATTGTATAATCTGCAATTTGTGTAATACTTTTAGGTAATCTTTCATTTATCCCAAAATGAGCTCCATGTGCTGCATCAATTATAACCTTTAGTCCTTTATTTTTTAAATCTTTAATTATATCCTCTAGTAAATAACTTATACCAAAATAATTTGGATGAGTTAATATTATCCCCTTAGGATTATTACTTTTGCTTAATGCCTCATAAATTTTATTTTTATCTGGTGGTAAGAATATATCTCTTTCCTTATCTATTACTGGCTCTATATAAGTAACTTTTAGTTTTCTTAATATTAATCCATTATATATAGATTTGTGACAATTTCTCTCAACAATTACCTCATCACCTTCATTAAAAGCACTAAATATAGAAATTATATTTCCACCTGAACTTCCATTAACCATAAAATAACCTTTTTTTCCGTTATAAGTTCTTGCTAGAAGTTCTTCTGCCTCTTTTATTATTCCCTCTGGGTGTTGAAGATTATCTAAAGGATCATTTTCAGTTATATCTAGAAATCCAAGTCTATTTGCAAATTCCTTTCCTATATCATCTTTTAAAAATCCTATACCACACTTATTACCAGGCATTGATAAAATCAAATTATTTTCGTTGTGATAATCTAATAGTGTTTCTAATATTGGTATTTTTCTACTCATAGTACTTCTCCTTATTTTCTTAATAACAAGTTATTCCATTTAGTTTATAATATTCTAATTAAACTCTTTATTTTCCATTAAACTCTCTATTTAAAATAAATTAATTTATATTAATATTCAAAACATAATATGGCTTTAACTATATAAATTATACAAGGTTATAATCTAGTTTTAAATATTTATATAAATAAGAAAGTTGCCTTAAGTTAATAAGGCAACTTTCTTATTTAATAATTTGAACTAACTTATTTTTAAATACCTTATCTAAAGTATCTATTATAAAATCTATATCAATATAATCTATATCATCAGTTTCATTAATATAAACTTTATAGTCATTAAACATAGTCTCATAAGTAGATAACTCTTTAGCTAAAACAATACTTTGCTCTTCTCTAAATAATCTTTTGAGTTTAAAACTTTTTTTCCACTTTAAAAGTTCAAACTCACTAATTGTATTTTTAAGATTTTTAATTTCATAAACACACTCATCTATTAGAGATAATGATTTATTCACATTTTCTTTTGCCGTACTAAATGTAATTTTATAAAATTTTATCCCATTTTCATGACAAACTCTTGTTAACACATCATATACTAATCCATTTTTAGTTCTTAATGTATCAAAAAGTTTAGAGTTTATACCCTCTCCAAAATATTCATTAAATATTCTAAGAGCTCTTACTTCTTTTTCTGAAAGTTTATCAATAGGATAATTTATTTGTATTTTATTAGTTTTTATATCACCTTTTATATCTTCAAAGACTTTTGAAGAAGGATTTTCATAAGTTATTTCATCTATTGTATCTATTGTACTGTTCCACTCTTCAAAATATTTTTTAACTATGTCTAAGACTATATCAAAATCTAATGAAGTAACAACTGCAATTTTAGTATTCCTTGGGAAATATGTTCTTTTATAAAATCCCTTAATATCTTCTAAGCATATATTTTTCAAACTATCAAATGTACCTATTATAGGATATTTTATTCTTCTACTTTTAAATGCATTTAAAAATAGTTTGTCTTCTAAATATTGCTCTAAATCTTCATCCCACTCTTTTAACTCTTCAACTATTACACTCATTTCTTCTTTAAAGCCATCATTTTTAAAGGAAGGATTTATAATAATATCTGAGAAAAGTTCTATTCCTCTTTCTAAATCTTCTCCTAAAAGAGTTCCGTAATATATTACATATGGATAATTTGTCATAGCGTTTTGGAACCCAAAAATTTCACTAAGTTCTTTATTTATATCTTCTTCGCTTCTATTTTTTGTTCCTTTATACACCATGTGCTCTGTAGCATGTGCTACTCCATACTTTTCTTCATCTCTTAAAGCTCCAGCATCTAAAGATATACATATTGAAGTAAGATCTGATATATTTTTTTTATATATTAACTTTACTCCATTTTCAAGGATATACTCTTTCAAACTTTATCACTCCAAAATATTTTAAAATTTATTCTGCTGCCTTTAATGCAATTGCACATTCAATTCTCTTCTTTTGCATTTTACATCCTATTTCATAAGGAACATGTATATCACCATTAAAGTTTACGTTGTTAGCTTGGCATCCACCACTACAGTAGAATCTTGCCCAGCAATCCTTACACTTTGGTTTGTTATATATATGGGCTTTCTTAAATTCTCTTCCAAGTTCCTTATCATAGCTATCATCAAATATTGTTCCTAATTTATATTCTTCCTTACCAACAAATTGATGACATGGATATACATCTCCTTGAGGAGTTATTGCTACATATTCAAATCCAGCTCCACAACCTGAAATTCTTTTATATACACATGGTCCTCCATTAAGATCTACATTGAAGTGATAGAATCTAAATTCATCCCCTTCTCTTTTTCTTCTAACCATTTCATCATATAGCTTATCATAGTTTTCAAAGATAGTATCTAAATCTTCTTCTCTTAATGAAAGAGGATGTTCCCCTGGTAATACAACTGGTTCTATTGATATTTCTCTAAACCCTTCTTTAGCCATTTCCATAACATCTTCATAGAAATCAGTGTTTGCTCTTGTAAATGTTCCTCTTACGTAGAACATCTTATCTTTATTTCTTTTTTCAACCATCTTTTTAATGTTTGGAAGTATATCGTCATATGAACCTGATCCATCAACTTTAATTCTTACATTATCATTTACTTCTTTTCTTCCATCTAATGAAAGTATGATATTCCCCATTTCTTTATCCATGAATTCCATCATTTCATCATTTAAAAGAGTTGCATTAGTTGTCATAGTAAATCTTATATTTTTCTTCCACGCTTTTTCATTGTCTCTTGCATACTTTATTATTTCTTTAATAGTATCCATTATAAGAGTTGGTTCTCCACCAAAAAGATCTATTTCTATATTTTTTCTAGGACCACTTCTCTTTACAACATAATCTATTGCTTTCTTTGCAGTTTCTATATCCATAACACCTTTGTGTCCATGATATTCTCCTTCATCAGCAAAACAATATTTACATCTTAAATTGCATCCATGGATAATATTTAAGCATACAGCTTTTATATAGTCTCTATCGTCCATTGAACTATGAGCTATATCTTCATACATATCTTTTGTATAAAGCATGTCTTCATCTACTAATTGTTTTATTTCATCATAAGCTTCGCTAAGGTCTTTTTCATCATATTTTGATTTTAATTCATTTATAACTGTATTCTTATCTCTTAATCCATTGTCATCTACTAAGTCATAAACTAGTTCGTCAACAACGTGAACTGCTCCTGTATTAACATCTAAGACAAAATAATTGTCTCCTTGTTTAAATTTATGTATTAATGCCATTTTAAAAACTCCTCCTAAATTACATTAATAATTAAGCAGTAACTTAAGTTTAAGTTACTGCTTATTTATTAGTTTTCGCACTCTAAGTTTGCAACTGTGCATGAAGTTTTACATGCTGATTGGCATGAGTTTGCACATTCCTTGCATCCTGGTTTCTTTAAACTGTTCTTGATGTTTGTTTTATTAATTGTTTTTATGTGTTTCATATACTTACTCCTCCATTATTAAAGAATAACATGAAAATTATAACACAAACAGCTTGTATCTTCTACACTTATTGGATAGTTACTAGATATTTATTTTAGATTTAACAAAGTTTTTAATAATATCTTCCTCTTTATAGTAATATTTTACTTTTTTAATATCTTCAATAGTTTCACAACCTAAACATCCCATAAGTATTTTTGTATTTTCCCTTAATAAATTTAAATATTCTATAGCCTCATTCATTCCACCATTTAAATATTTATATAGTATAGGTCCTGATATACCACTTATATTTGCACCAAGCATTATGGACTTTATTATATGACTTCCTTTACTTATTCCTCCAGATGATATTATATTTAAATCTGGTTTTGCAAGCTTGCAAAAAAGAATTGATTGAGGTGTTGGTATTTCAATTTCTTCTATTTCTTCGAATATATCACTAGTTTTTCTTAATGCTTCAATCTTAATAAAGCTTGTTCCACCTTTTCCGCCAACATCTACATACTCTACACCAGCATTTATTAATTCTTTACAAGCATCAAAGCTAATTCCACTTCCAACTTCCTTTATAATAACCGGAATACCTATGTTTTTTATTATATTTTCTATATTTTTTAGCATTCCCTTAAAATTTCTATCCCCTTCTGTCATAACCAATTCCTGTGCTGGATTTAAATGAAGCTGAATTCCATCTGCTTCTATTAATTCTATAGCTCTTTTTACATTTTCTAAAGAACTAAGTGCACTTAAATTAGAGAGAATAATACCATTTTTATTATTCTCTCTAGTCACCTTAAATGTTCTTTCTAATTCTTTATCCTTAAAGATTATAGCTTGAGACCCAACTGCCATAGGAATATTAAACTCTTTTGCTATAATACTTAAATCTCTATTTATTTTGAAGCTTAAATCTGTTCCACCAGTCATAGCATTTATCATAACTGGCATATCTATTTTTTTCTCTAAAAAATTACATTTAAGATTTATTTCATCATAATTTATTTCTGGTACAGAATTATTAAAAATTTTTATATCCTTAAAATAATCTTCTTTAGAATAAGCCTCCAAAGCATATTTTATATGCTCTAACTTTCTACTCTTACTCTTTTCTAAATCTTTCATTTATTCTCCTTTATATAAAATCCATTAATATACTTATCTTTATCATAAAAGATTGTAGTATTATCACATGCTTTCTCAGAATACTCATCTAGCACAAACTTTATTCCATCTATATTAAATACTTTATCATCTTCCCTCTTAAAATCAGTAAATAATTCATAATAAGAAGCTCCACAAGAAAGTGTTGCTTTTATTCTAACATATTCATCCTGTGAATTTGCACCTAATTTTATTAATGCTTCCTTTGCTTTTTCATCTATATTTATATTCATAAAATCATCTCCTTAATTTTTATATATTTAGGATTATCATTTTATTAAAATAAAATTCTATTTTTAATATATAAAAAACCATCATAATCTATGATGGTCCTTTTTACATATTAAATTTATTTTCTTATTCGTTATTTAAAACTGGTGCTAAGGAATTATCTTGGAAAAATGTATTTGCATTATAAAGATATAATATATCTGTTGTTCCTTCATTTTTAATTAAACTTTCAATATCATCATAATAGTATCTAGGATCAACCATTACGATTTCACTATAATGAGTAGTTAAAAATTGTACAAAACTATTTGCATAAGAATCTTTTATTAGTAATAACTTTTTATCACTCTTAGAAGTTGTATTTATTTTTACAATAGGATGATTTCCTTCTAAAAATACTGTATATTTATCCTTCTTTTTAAGACTATCACTATCATATAAAGTCCCTTCTTTTTTCTTTTCTTTAAGATAGTTTGCTATTACTTCATCATCACTACTTTTAGGAATATATACATCTATGCTATCGGGCTCATCAACATGAAATGCACTCTTTGAAGATAATGTTCCATAAAAATCATTAGTAACTCGCTTTATAGAATAATTATCTTTAGTCTTTGCTTTTAGATTCATAGTCTTACATGCTTCTAAGTATGAGTAATACGCTCCTAAAGTTGTCCAATGATGATCCGTCCTATAATATAAATACTCATTCTTATGATTATTTAATGTATCAAAAGTATCAATAAATTTAATATCTGAACTTAATTTGCTTTTAAGATTATTTATGTAATCTCTTTGATTTAATACTGGTGCAAATTTAGGTAACTTATCTTTAACTATACTTACAGCATTAGGTGCAATCATTACATAACTCTTAATATTCTTATGTATTTTTGAAAACTTATTTATAGCATTTATATTTTGATTTGTATAATCATCATTAGGTTCTTTAAAATTCTCTATAAGATAATCATTATCTGATAAATAAATTCCGTTATTCTCTTTTTTACCACTTATTTTATCAATTGTTGATTTAATATTTATCCAAGAACCTCTAAATGCAAATTGATCACTTTTGTATTTTTCATATTTTTTTATAAATCTACCTTCAAATAATTTATCTATTGAAAATTTTGGAGCTTGAGCTAGAATTCTATTTTCTGACTCTGAAAACTTTTTTGGTTTAATTATAAAGTTTAAACTTACTAAGATTATTAGAAAAAGTAGAAAACTAACTGCTAATAATCTCTGATATCTAAACTTATTTATATTAGATTTTTTATACATAATTATTCATCTACTTTCTTTTCTAAAATCTAAAGTATAAAAATGGATTATAGGTCGCATTAACTAAATAAGCAACACTCAGTAATAATATTGTCATCTGTATTAATAATGCTACTATCACCCCTTTAGAATTATATACCTCTTTTATTCTATTAAATATTTTCGCTATAATTGGAGTTGAGCATAATATTAAAATTATAAATATTAATATATTAGTATATAGATAATATATTGATGTTCCGTCTATGAACTTATTTCCAGACAGTCCAAACATTACTTTTATATATTTTATTGACTCATCTAATGTATTCATAGAAAATAAGACCCAACCTACCATAACTATTATCATTGTATAAATACGTCTTATCGCCACTGGAAGTTTTTCTAATAAATTCTTCATAAATATCTTCTCTATAAGAACAAAGAACCCATAGTATAATCCCCAGGCTATAAAGTTCCAGCTTGCACCATGCCATAATCCAGTTAGAAGCCATACAACAAAAATATTTCTACATTGTTTGCTTATACCTATCCGATTTCCTCCAAGAGGTATGTATATGTAGTCTCTAAACCATGATCCAAGTGATATATGCCATCTTCTCCAAAATTCAGTTACACTCTTTGATATATATGGGTAATTAAAATTTTCTATAAAATCAAAGCCAAACATCTTTCCAAGTCCAATTGCCATATCTGAATATCCACTGAAATCAAAATATATTTGAAATGTATATGCGGCAATTCCTATCCATGAAGAAATTACAGAAACATTTGCTATATCCATACTTGATATAGCAGTCCATACCATTCCTATATTATTAGCAAGTAATACTTTTTTACCTAATCCTTCTATAAATCTCTCTACACCTTCACCAAATTTGTCCAAATTTTCACTTCTATCTTCTAACTGTTTGTTTATATCAGAATATTGAACAATTGGTCCTGCAACTAACTGTGGAAACATTGATATATAAAGGGAAAAATTTATAAAGTTTTTCTGTACCTTAACTTTTCTTATGTAAACATCTACTATGTATGATAATGTTTGAAATGTATAAAATGATATCCCTACTGGTAATGGAAGAGACTCATATTCAATATGTGTAGAAAATAAACTATTTATATTCTCTACAATAAATCCAAAATATTTAAAAAATCCAAGTATTGCTATATTCATTATTATAGTAAATATAAAAATCTGTCTTGCTTTTCTTCTATTCTTTGAATTTTTATTTATTAATAAGGCTGCAAAGTAATCAAAAATTATAGTAAGTACCATCAAAAATATGTATTTAGGTTCACCCCATGCATAAAAAATTATGCTAGCTATTAATAATGTTATATTTTTTATTTTCCTTGGAGATATGTAATATAAAATTAATGTAATAGGTAAAAATGTAAAGATAAAAATTATACTGCTAAATACCACGTCTATTACCTCTTTCTATTTTATTGCTTCTTTAAATTTGTCCTTTATTGCTTCAGCATCTTTTGATATTACAAAAATTACATAGTTACCTCTTACAGCAATTTCATTATTTTCTATTAAATTTGCCTGTTCTGGTGCATAATCTTTAAAGCTCTCTAATTGTTTATTAGCCCTATCCTCCATACTATCTTCTATTGATTCAATTTGTTTTTTATTCTTCACCTTTACTATAAGTATTTCATCTACATCCATTGTTGATGAAGGTAAGTATAAACAAAATTCTTCTAAATCATTTGAATTTAATCCATAATATCTTTTTAATACTTTGCTGTCTCCCTTTCTCATCGATGATAAATCATGTGCTACTTCTATTTCTTTTACTATATTATTAACTGATATATTTTTTGTATCTGAAAAAGTTGTACACCCTTTAAATATTATTACTAAAAATATTACTAATAGTAATTTTACACATGACCTTTTATTGATATCTTTCATAATAGCCCCCTTTTTATTTATTAATTTTTTTATTTATCTGCTCTAACCATTTAGGATAAAAGTTTGCTATTAAATGAATTCCATCAGGTTCATATAACTTACTATTACTTTGAACTAAATAACTTACATCTATATAATTAATTTTTAGTTCATCACACATATCTTTTAATGCATTGTTAAATTCAGTTATTCTCTCTGGCCTAAGATTCTTATCCTTTAGCCAAACTTTTTCTTGAGTTTTAAAAATATTATTTATGTATATTTGTGTTCCAGGTAATTGCTTTCTTATATTTGCTATTAATTTTTTGTATTTATTTATAAAATCATTTTTATATTTAAACATGCCAAGATCATTCATCCCATATAACATTACAATTTTTCTAGGTTTTAAACTTATTACTGAACTTATGTCTTTTTCATTGGCCGTTATAACATTTCTTCCTTTAGTTGCAACTACTGATGAAGATGATAGAAAATTATATTCATCTAAAGGTTCAATTAAAGAGTCCCCCATAAAAACCGTATCTTCAAATATCGCTTTATAACTTCTATTCTTCTGTTCATTTGTATTACTTTTCTCATTCTTTTTTATACTTTCTTGCCTCATCTTATTTTGTTTATCTTGTTTTATTTTTTCTATTTTACTTTGAATATCTGATACATTCTTATTTTCTAAGTTTCTAACAGCTAGTAAACCCTCTTCAACCATATCAACTTTCTCTGACTTTTCTTTAATATGTGCACTTAATCTATAAGTCCCAGAAAATATAAATA
Source organism: Clostridium sardiniense (assembly GCF_019753795.1). Taxonomy (NCBI): domain Bacteria; kingdom Bacillati; phylum Bacillota; class Clostridia; order Eubacteriales; family Clostridiaceae; genus Clostridium; species Clostridium sardiniense. The sequence goes on from NZ_JAIKTU010000009.1 coordinate 217,575, forward strand.
TTATAACTGTTAACGATAAAACTCCTAATACAATTTTTTTTCGTTTCCTTCTTTTTCTTCTTAATATTTCTTTTTTATAAATACTATTATCTATTTTAAACATATGTGATCTCACCCTCATCACTCTTCTCTCTTCCAAACTATGTTTTAATGGTATCACTCATCTTTTTTAATATAGTTAAAATTCGATTAAAATTTTATTACATTAACATGTTTTATACATTAATTAATATATTTTTTAAAACTTTTTATTCTTGCTTTAGTTTTTATTAGCTATTTATGAACTATTTGTTAATTATTTGTTTTAGATAATAATAGATATTAACTTAACAAAAAAGAACCTATCACATTCATGATAGGTTCTTAAATATATTATTCTACTGCAATATTATAGAGCTTTAAGTGCTACTGCATTTAATAAACTCCATGGTTTATTAAAGTGTGGTTGGAAGAAGAAGTCAGTCATTGCAAGTTCTTCTACAGTCATATCATTTTGAATAACTACTGATAAAGTATTCATAAATTGAGTTAAATCAGCTTTTGAAATAATTTGACCACCTAAAATTCTTCTTGAATTTTTATCAAATACAATTTTAACCATTGCCTTTTCGTATGTTGGCATGAATTCTGGTCTATAATTTTCTTCAATTGTTGCAGTTTCAACTTCTAATCCAGCAAGTTTAGCACCTTCTTCTGTTAAGCCTGTTGATGCTATACATTCTTCGTAGATTTTAATACCTGATGTACCTTGAGTACCCATGTATTTAATTGTAGGACCATTTATATTTCTAGCAACTAAAGTTCCCATTCTTACTGCATTTGTAGCTAGTGGAATATATCTTTCTTCTTTAGTTGGATTAAATTTAACAACACAACAGTCTCCTGCTGCAAATACATCCTCTCTGCTTGTTCTCATATATTCATCAATCATTATTGCACCATTTGGAAGAGTATCAAGCTTTCCATTTACTAATGCTGTATTTGGTCTAAATCCAATACATAATACTACTAAGTCTCCAGCATAAGTACCATTGTCAGTTACTACAGTTTGTACCTTTCCATTTTCTCCTTCAAAGTGCTTAACTTTTTCACCAAGAACTAAGTTAACTCCATGTTCTCTAAATGATTCTTCCGCTATATCTGTAAATTCTTTATCTAAATACTTAGGCATTATTCTTTCTTCTGCATCAATTAATGTTACGTTCTTACCTAACATTTCAAATGCTTCTGCAAGTTCAACACCAATGTATCCTGCTCCAATAATAACTACATTCTTAGCTTTCTTACCCTTTTCAGTAATAGCCTTTGCTTGATTATAGTTTTTACATAAAACTATATTTTCTAAGTCTCCACCAACAAAATTTGGAACTATTGGCCATGAACCAACTGTTAAGACTAATTTATCATAATTATCTTCAAATATTTCTTCTGTTACTAAATTTTTAACTCTAACTTTTTTATTATCAAAATCTATATCTAATACATCATGTTTCATATTTGTTTTAACACCAAGCTCAGCTAATGCTTCTGGTGAACTATAAAACATATCATTTAAATCCTTAACAACATCTCCAACATGAAGTGCTATACCACATGATAAGAATGATATATTATCATTTCTTTCGTATATAGTTACTTCACTATCTGGGTATAGTGCCTTTAAATTTACTACTGTTGCTGTACCTGCATGCGTACATCCTATAACAAGAATTTTCATGATTAATTCCTCCTAATTTACACTAATTCTTAATTAATAATCTTTATTTTTTAATTTTCATAATTAAATCATACTTCTTTATGATTTATTTGTAAATAGTTTTTTTGTTAAAATTTATACAAGTTTATTAAAATGCTATAAAGTAAAGTAATTAACTAAAAAAACTAATAATTTTTTATAAAGAAAAGAGGTTATCTTATTTTAAGATAACCTCTTTTTAC